>CALASV010000087.1 GCA_937888895.1 uncultured Clostridia bacterium
AAGTAGGTGATAAAGCAACTGCTCAAAATGGTGTTGGAGAAGCAGTAGAACTTTCTTTAGATACCGTTATTTCCATGAATCTTTGGGGATTTACACCAAACTTCTTAGATGCATTACAAGAAAGATTTGTAGAGTTTTTAAATGGTATAAAAGGAAATGAAACAAAAGCAGAATATTTACTTCCTGGAGTAGTAGGAGAGTTAGTAAAAGAAAAGAAAGCAGATGTTACCGTATTGACAAGTAAAGACCGTTGGTTTGGTGTTACATACAAAGAAGATAAAGACAAAGTAGTACAATCATTCCGTGAATTGTATGAAAAAGGAGAATATCCAGAAAAATTATTCTAAACTTTATGGGAGAGATGGTTAGAAAGGACCATAAATGATAGAATGGATATTTCCTATAAAATGTCCGATTTGTAATCAAATTGTTATACCAAAAGGGGAACTGTATCATTTGGAATGTATAGTAAAATTAGAATTTCTTACAGAGCCATTTTGCAAAAAATGTGGAGCACCAATTAATTCAGAAGAACAAGAGTATTGTACTCCGTGTATATTGGAATATAGAGGTTGGGATTTTGGAAGAAGTATATTTTATTATAAGGGAATAGCTAAACGAGCATTATACCAAGTAAAACAAGAAGGAACAAAAGAAATTATTTATTTTTTTACTCTACAAATGAAGAAGACACAAAAAGATTATATTTCAATGATTGCACCAGATTGTCTAGTACCTGTACCGTTGCATCCTTCTAAATTTCGAAAACGAGGATTTAATCAAGCAGAACTATTAGCAAGAGAATTTGGAAAGGAATTAAATGTTCCCGTTCGGCTTTTATTAGAAAAAAACAAAAAGACAGAAGACCAAAAAAATTTAAATCGATTGGAACGAAAAAAGAATATAAAAAATGTATTTTGTGTAAATGTTGCAGAGATAAAAAAAGGAATACCAAAATCTATATTGCTGATTGATGATGTTAGTACAACGGGTAGTACTTTAACAGAATGTGCAAAAGTATTAAAAGCACAAGGGGTACAAAAGGTATCGTTTTTAACTGTTTGTGCAGGAGAGAGTGATTAGATTAATTGGAGGTAAAGCAGGAGGATTTTATGGATATTAGAAATTGTAAATCATGTGGACGAATGTTTAATTATATTGGCTCAAATATTTGTCCAGAATGTGCAAAAGCAGTAGAGGAAAAATTTGAAGATGTCAAACAGTACATTTATGACCATCCAAGATGTAGTATACATGAAGTAGCAGAAGCAATGGAAATAAGTGTATCACAAATTCGTAAATGGCTGAGAGAGGAACGTTTAACATTTTGCGAAGACTCGGATATTGCATTAAATTGTGAAAAATGTGGAAAAAGAATTTTAACAGGAAGATTTTGTAAAGCTTGTAAGGATACAATGTCTTCCCAGTTTGAAAGTTTGTATAAAAAAGAAGAACCAAAAATCAATACAGAAAGAAAGAAAACAGAAAATAAAATGCGATTTTTGGATAACTAAACAGGAATATCATTTGTTTTTTGATTAGAAATAGCCTTATCTTTTGGCTAAATTTAGACAAAAGGTAAGGCTTATTTTATGAGTTATGATAGTAGTTATTCGGGTAAGTTACGAATATCTGATTGGCTTATTCCGATACTTTAGAAATACCATCGTCTTCAATGAGTATTTTTCCTTCTTTTTGTAAGTGACCGATTGCTCGTTTGAATGCATTTTTACTTAAACCAAATTTAGATTTGATTATCTCAGGTGAAGATTTATCATGATAAGGTAAAAAGCCACCTGCTTTGCAAAGTGCATCATAAATCAATGTACAATCTTCCTCGATTTGTAAGTAAGATTTTTCACGAATACTTAATACAAGTCGTCCGTCTGGTTGCACTTTTGTGACACGAGCTTGAATTGTTTCGCCCGGCTTTACTGGAGTAAATAATTCCTTATTTGGAATTAAAGCAGAATAACGGTCATCAACAGCAACATAAGCACCAAACGCATCAATAATTTCATATACGATACCAGAAACTTGGTCTTCTTTTTGATAAGGGGAATTAGAACTTAATGCATGATATACTTTAGAGGTCGCACAAAGACGGCTACTTTTATCAATATATAATGTTACAAGAACAGAATCGCCTTTTTGTACTCGAAATGTTTGCTCCTTAAACGGAAGAAATAAGTCTTTCGCAAGTCCCCAATCTAAAAATGCTCCAATATTTGTTACTTCTTTTACAGTTAATTTTGCAATAGTACCCATCGTAAGTAATGGTTTTGTTGTTGTTGCAATTGGACGGTCTTCGGAATCTTTGTATACAAAAACTTCAATGGTATCGCCGATTTGTTCGTCTTTTGCTTGGCGTTTTGGTAATAAAATACTAGATATTTGAATGATTTCTTTTTTGTCTGGAGTAAAATCAAAGGTTTGCTCTACACCTTCTGAAGAAAGATAAAGCCCAAAGTCTGTCTTTTTTACAACTTTTAATGTTTGCATTCGTCCTAATAAAATCATGTGGTAACTCCCTTTCTAAAATAATACGATTTTGTCAATTGGCTATGAATTGAACAGTAGTATATGGCTTATGGTCTACGTCTGCTAATACAACAGTACAATCGTGTTCTGTAATAGAAACTAATGGGTAAATTTCATTGTGCAATAGGGCAGATTTTCGATAATCTGCACGAATTTCTTTTACTTTAAAGTTATTTGGTAAAAATACTTCTGCCATGCGAATATATTGTCCATTGTTTACATGTTGATTATAATCTAAATGAGATTGAGTCACAAGGAAAGAAGATTGCACGGTATATTCTTTTGGCAAAGCGATTTTTCTAGAAGCATATTCCATTGGATAAGGAGGTTCTAATACATAACCCTCGATATGTTCTGTTGGAATTTTTACTGGTTTTCCTGTCTTTGTATCAGCGTATATCCAAATAGAATTGGCAATTGCTAAAGTTTCGCCATGTTCATTTTGTAAAATAAAATTTCTATCACCAAAAAAGCCATTAAACTTATGTGGCCAAGTACCAATACGAACAAATTCGCCTAATTTTGGCATACGATGGATAACAACTTGCCAAGCACTCAGTAACCAAACACGATGGAGTGGCTCTAAATAATCAAATCCTTTTCCGAGTGATTCAGATTGAAAGGTACTGCAATCTTGAAAATAATTGATAAGAGAACTAAGAGTTAATGTTCTCTCTGGATTTACTTCACTAAATCGTATATGAGATGTAAAAGAATACATAAATAATTTTCTCCTTGACATTGACTGGTTATAAAACAGACTACGTACTTTTTATTAGTGTAACATATTTTTAAAAAAAGTTATAGATATATTCACAAAAAATTTACTGGATTATTCTTTGTGTATTAGATATAATAAAATAATGGAAATAAAAGAAAAGGAAGAGGAACTATGGAACAGACACAAGAAAAAAATCAAGTTAATATTGTAAATATTGTTTTTTTAATTACAATAGCAATTTCTATTATTGCAGGTTTTTTACCTTTGAAATTTTTAGAGGGTAATATAGCATTACAATTACTTTTTTCACAAGGAATTTTAGTCATACCAGCACTTGTTTATATGATAAAATATAAAAAATCATATAGAGAAACGGTGCGTTTTCATAAAATGAAACTAGGCGATATCTTTCTTTGTATTTTATTTGGAATACTGATTCAGCCATTACTTACTTTTTTAAATGCCTTGTCATTAGTATTTACGACAAATAGTGTCAATACAATGATGTTTGAAATTTCAGAACAAATTCCGTTTTTTGCAGGAGTTATTTTAATCGCATTTGTACCTTGTGTATTAGAGGAAACGGTTTATCGAGGTGTTTTTTATAATGAGTATCGAAAAGTTGACCCTTGGAAAGCAGTATTATTATCTGGTGCTTTATTTGGGTTGATGCATGGAAATTTGAATCAATTTGTATATGCTACTGTAATGGGGATTTTATTTGCTTTGCTAATTGAAGCAACTGGTTCGATTCTTTCCACCATGTTAATTCATTTTTGTGTAAATGCATGGTCAGTAGTTACTATTTATGCATTACCAAAGATGTATGATATGTTGAAAGAAATTTATGAAATATATAAAAAACATGGATATGAAGACTTAGCAAAAGAACTGGAGTTTTTAATAGGAGATTTTAGTTTAACAGCATCCGAATGGATACGACAAATGATGCAAACATCAGATACAGTAGAACTTACAATTGGAAGTGTTGTATATGTTTATGGTATGCAGGCTGTTGCTATGAGTTTTTTGGCATATTTAGTATATAAAAAATTAGCAAAACGAAATGGTAATTGGGAAAGAATTTGTGAGTTTTTTGGAACTACAAAAGAAGATGCCGAACCAATCGTAACAGTACCTTTAATGATTGGTATTGCAATAGGTGTTGTATTTATGTTTTTCTATGAGTTACAATTACTTATGCCAAGATAATATTAGAAATAGGTTGTTAAGATTTTATGAAAAAACACCTGTCCACTTTATTAAAAGTGAGCAGGTGCTTTTTTATACACTAATATCAATATTTTGTCCAAGATGTGGAGTTACGGATTGTTCCATTAACTTAATCATCATAGCACCAGACTGTTCCATCGTATCTAATGTTTTGGAGAGCATGGCAACATTATATTCTGTTGTAACTTCCATTTGAGACATTGCAATAGATAATGCAGGAATATTCATAATAACAACTCCTTTCGAAAAAATAGGATATACAGAAAGCAAAAAATATGTTATACTATATATGTAGACTGGATATAAATAAAATAATTTATATCGTTCAATACTATTATAACAACAACTTCATTTGATAGCAATAAGAGAAAGAAAAATAGTAATTGTTTTATACAAATAGTAACAGGAAAGGAAGAGGTATGTACGATTTAATTATTATTGGGGCAGGTCCAGCTGGTCTTTCGGCAGCAGTATATGCAGCTAGAGCAGAATTAAAATTTATTGTGCTTGAAAAAGAAATGATGAGTGGTGGACAAATTATTAATACGTATGAAGTGGACAACTATCCTGGTTTATTTCATATGGGTGGTTTCGATTTAGCGATGAAGCTTCGGGAACATGCGGATGCATTGGGGGCATCTTTTGTAACTGGAGAAGTAGAACATATCGAAAGTATTGCTAATGGTAAAAAAGTATGTTGCAGTGATGGTACAGCGTATGAAACAAAAACCGTAATTGTTTCTGGTGGAGCAAAGCATAGAAAATTATTAGTACCAGGAGAGGACAAATTATCTGGTTCTGGTGTTTCTTATTGTGCGACTTGTGATGGTGCATTTTTCCGTAACAAAGAAGTAGCAGTCATTGGTGGTGGAGATGTAGCAATCGAAGATGCACTATTTTTAGCACGTTTATGTAAAAAAGTTTATGTGGTGCATCGTAGAGATACTTTCCGTGCAGCAAAAACATTAGTTTCTCGTTTAGTTGCGATGGAAAATGTAGAATTTGTTTATGATAGTATCGTAAAAGAAATTCGTGGTAATTTTAAAGTAGAGTCTGTTTTATTAGAAAATAAGAAAACAAATGAAGAAAGAGAAATTACGTTAGATGGAGTGTTTATTGCTGTTGGTATGTTGCCGGAAACAAAAGTTTATAAAGATTTAGTAATTATTAAAAAAATAATTAATAATATCATCTTCAGATGAAACAGGAATTACTTCAGACCCTGCTATTTTTGCTGCTGGAGATATTCGTACAAAAGCATTACGCCAAGTAGTGACAGCAGCTTCTGATGGTGCAAATGCAGTACAGAGTGTAGAACGATATTTGGCGCAAGAAGGAAAATAAGTATAAGAAACGAGGAAATCATGAAACATACGAAAGCATTAGTTATGGTTTTAGCTGCATTGATGACAGTGTCACCAATGCAGTCAATGGAAAATGAGGATGAGCAAGAAGCAACACAAATTCAAAATGAAGGTGGAGTTATAGTAGCAAAGGCAGAAGAAACGGTCATAACACAGCAATCAAATGAAGAAATGGCAAATGATATTATGGCAACCAGTTTAGCAAAAATGGGTCGTAGTATAGCTCCTGTCGATACAGGAATTATTGTTTCATCAGATTCTGGAATTGCAGGAATTACTTTGTTTTTAAATGATTATTATAATAATAAAGCAGAGGGAGAAGAAGATGAAATTTATGTAGATGGTATTCGTATGATGGCAGTACATCGGGTGCCTTCTCCTTATGAAAATCTTGGTATTGCGAATGTTACAAATTATGTAAATATTCGTTCAGGTCCATCTACAGATTATGAAATTCTTGGTAAATTATATAATGGTTGTGTCGCTAATATTTTAGAGTATGAAGGGGATTGGGTAAAAATTCAATCTGGTAATTTGGAAGAAGGTTACATAAAAGCAGAATATTTATTGATTGGTTGGGATGCAGAAGCAAAAATACAAGAGTATTGTGATAGAATTGCCACAGTAAATTGTTCTGTATTAAATGTTCGTACTGGTATGAGTACATCAGACCCTATTTACGAAAAAATTCCGTATGGAGAATCCTATTATGTATTAGAAGAATATGACGAATGGGTAAAAATTTTGTTAGGTCAAGATGATACGACAGGTAGAGAGCATGTAGGTTATGTTTTTAAGCAATACATCGATATGGAGTATGAGTTCAATTATGCTGTAACTATCGAAGAAGAGCGTGCAAGAATTGCAGCAGAAGAAGCAGCTCGTAAAGCAGAAGAAGAACGTTTGAGAAAATTAGCACAAGAAGAAGCAGCAAAGAAGGCAGCAGCAGAAGCAAAGAAAAAGGCAGAAGCTGAGGCTAAGAAAAAAGCACAACAAGCTGAGGCAAAAGCAGCAGCACAGAAATTACAAGAGCAAGCTAATTTATCCACAGATGCAGCAAAATTACGTCAAGAAATTGCTTCGTATGCAGTAAAATTCGTAGGAAATCCATATAAATGGGGTGGCACAAGCTTGACAAAAGGAGCAGATTGCTCTGGATTTGTGCAGTCTATTTATAAGCAGTTTGGTTATTCTATTCCAAGAACTTCAAGAGAACAAGCAAAAGGTGCTGGCTATTGTAATGTAACACCAAATGAAGCAAATTTATTACCAGGAGATTTAATTTTCTATACAAATAGTAAAGGTGTCGTAGACCATGTAGCTATGTATATTGGAAATGGAAAAGTAGTACATGCATCTACAAGTAAGACAGGAATTATTATTTCAAGTTATTTAATGCGTACACCTTATAAAGCTCGTCGTATTGTACAATAAATAATATTAAACTTGATAAAATAGTTTGTTGATAATGAAATTTATTAGGGGCTGTTGCACTAAGCAAAAAGAGGATAAGATATAGTCTTTCACTCAAAGAAATAGTTCTATATCTTGTATGAAATTTACTTAGTGCGACAGCTTTTTTCTACTTTACAATTTATTTTTTTATTTGATTTAACTTATGATTTAATTCTAATAATTGTTCTTTTGTGATAGTAACATTTGCTGCACCTAAAAGACCTATCATACGAAGTACAGTAAAACTACCAAGCATTTGCATCATACTTTCTTGTTTCATTAAATCGTTATTTTCTGTACCCATAATTCCACCTAAATGAGAGGCAAAAGAGAGGAATACTTCTTTACCTTCTGGTTTTGATAAAATATCTTCTATTTTATCATTCAACGAAAAATAACCTTCGGGTGTAGTAATATCAAACCAATTTAAAATAGCATTTTTTTCTTTTAATCTATAATCTTCGTTAAAAGTATCTACTTTTTTGATGGTACTTGTATCTTTATAATCTCCAGCGACGGCAACTAACGTAGAAATTCCATTATTTGGTACTTGAAAGTAAAAGAAGTGTTCATTACTTGTTTGTGTTCCAAGACTAGTTCCATTGACGAATAATTCTACTTCTGGGAGGTTAGAGTAGACAGTAACTTTTGTAATATCTTCTACTCGGTCTACATATCGTTTTCCACAAATGTGAACAAAAGGAGCATCGCTTAGCCAAGCTTTATAAGCATAAAACGAGTCTTTTTTATATTTACGGTCAAATGTGATTAAGCCTTTATGGTTTTGTCCATTTTCTCCACCTTCATTTCTAGCATCTGCACCAAAGTCAAACATATTCCAAACGTGAGTTGCCCATAAATATTTTCTAGAAAATAATTGTTTAATCAATTCTTCGTGATAATAAGCTTGATATTCTTCGGTATAATCGCCTTGCTGTGGGTTAGAAGTGTGCCAATTTAATGCTTCGCATCCATATTCACTACAACCAATTGGCTGATTTGGATATTTTTCGTGGAATTTATCAAACCAAGGACCATTCATGGAAGTATCACCACCATACCAGCCAAAATAGTGATTATATGATACAGTATCTGGAATGTGAACATAAGGTTCGTCCATATCACACATCGAAACACAAGCCATAGTGGTTGGACGAGTGTTATCCATTTCATGACATAAATCGTTTAATATATGGTGGTTTTCAATTAAATCGGGATTGGATGCTCCACCCATAGTGATTTCATTGGATAGTCCCCAAACAACAATCGAAGGGTGATTATAATTTTGTGTAATCAATTCTTTCATTTGAGAAATCGTATTTTCTTTACCGGTTGGCATGTGAGAAGAAATATAAGGAATTTCTGCCCATACAACCATACCATATTCATCACATAAATCATAAAAATATTGGTCGTGTTGATAGTGGGCTAGGCGAATGGTGGTAGCACCCATTTCATAAATAAGTTCCATATCTTCTTTATGATGTTCTTTTAAAAGAGCATTTCCAATGCCCCATCTGTCTTGATGACGAGAAACTCCACGAAGAGGATAGCTTTCTCCATTTAAAATAAATCCTTGTTCAGAGTCAATGTGGAACGTACGACAACCAAAACGAGTGGTTACTTTATCTAATACAATACCATCTTCGATAAGAACAACTTCTGCTGTATAAAGATATGGGTCTTTTCTACCATGCCATAAATGAACTTGTTCCATAGACAAGGAAACTTTTGTTTGTTCCACAGGTACAGTAGTGTCCTTAATAACAAAACCATTGTTATCTTTTATTGTATAGGTGAGTGTTTGTTTGAACTCTGGATTTGTCAAATAAACCTCTATTTCTACATTTGCTGTTTGCCCTTTTATCGTAGGAGTTACTGCAATTGCTGGACCTCCAAAATAATCCAAATCAAATCGAGAATCATTGACTGCAATTAGATTGACATCACGATATAAACCACCATAAAAAGTGAAATCAGCGTTTTGTGGATATACAGTATCATTTTTTTGATTGTCTACAGCAACTACAATTAAATTTTCTTGTGCAAGTGCAGTTGTGATATTTACTCGAAAGGTAGAATATCCACCATCATGATGTGCAAGGTGTTTTCCATTGACATAAACATCAGCAGAAGAATTTGCACCACAAAATTCTAGATAGTATTCGTCTGCTTTTGGTAAATCTAATTTGTTTAGTGGTTTGGCATAATAACAAGTGCCACGATAATAATCATTTCCACCGTCTTGCCCATCAATCGCATTCCATGTATGAGGCAAATTAACGAAGTCCCATTTCGTTGGCATAGTAGTTGGGATAGTATCTGCCTGTTTCGTAAATGCCCATTTAGCATTCCAATTTACAACAGTTCTCATAAAAACCTCCTAAAATATAGTAATAAGACAAATTGTGTCTAATTTTCTTTTGTTTGAATAATCAATGTTATTCTCGTTCACAATAAAAGTGTAATAGTTTTCTTTGAGTTATGTTCTAAATGTTTCAGAAAAACTCTAAAGAAAGTATGTACTTTTTTAGTTAAGGGTATACCAAAAAGGAGACAAGTATTATTTTCTAAATTTAGGGAATTAACGGTATTTTCCTAGATTGTGTGAAATAGTAGAGTGTAGGTAAAAAGTGAAGAGGAAAGGCGAGGTTATAGAGATGAAACAAAATAAAAAAATAAGTGAAAGACCATTTGGAATACGTGATAAGCTAGGATACTTATTTGGTGACTTTGGTAATGATTTTACATTTATTCTTTCGTCTAGTTTTTTATTGAAGTTTTATACGGATGTGATGGGAGTAGAGGCTGCTGTCGTTGGGATTATTATGATGATTGCTCGTTTTGTAGATGCGTTTACCGATGTAACAATGGGGCGTATTTGTGATAGAAGTAGAGTAACTTCTGTAGG
>CALASV010000088.1 GCA_937888895.1 uncultured Clostridia bacterium
TATCAAGTAAATTCTGAATTGTTAGCTAAAACAGGTAAAGAGTCTACAGTTGTATTACATTGTTTACCAGCTGTAAAAGGTAATGAAATTACAGAAGAAGTATTTGATAAGTTTGCAGATGTTATTTTTGATGAAGCAGAAAACCGTATGCATACGATAAAAGCTGTTATGGTTGCAACTTTAGGAAGATAATATGTTAGAAAAATGGAAAACTTGGTTATTAAAAAATAAAGAACAAGTAAATGACATTTTGAATTTAAGTTTAGGGCTGTTGATGCTAACAGCCCTACTTATTTTTGGAAAAACAGGAAATAAAATTAGTATGTATATTATTATTTTCTCAGGTGCATTGATGACGATTTCGAATGGATATCGTTTATTATGGAAGAAAAATACAAAAACAATGGGTCAGTCTATGATATTATTTGGAATCGTCATTTTATTTCTTGGAATGATGGTTGTACTGATATAATTTTAATGAAAGAGGGAAAAATATGAGTCAGTTAGTTCTTTGTGGCAGTAGTGCCTATGAAGGAAAGTATTATTTTAATGAAAAATTTAGTGGGTTACCACAAGGAGTTCAAGAGGAATTACAAATTATATGTGTCTTATTTACAGAAGAAATTGGTGGTATATTGACATTTTGTTTTGAAGAAGATGGCACACTTATGTTGCAAGTACAAGCAGATGAAAATGATTTTTGGTATGACGAAATTGGAAGTGTATTAAAGATAAAACAATTGCAAGAGGAAAAGAAAGAGTTATTAGAATCTTTGGAATTATATTATCGTGTATTTTTCTTAAAAGAAGATGCGAGTGAACTATTAACATCAGAATAAGGAAAGGGGAAAATTATGTTATTAGCAATTGATGTAGGAAATACGAATATTACTTGTGCCGTAATTCAGAAAGAAGAATTTTTGACTACCTTTCGTATGACAACGAAATTACCAAGAACTTCAGATGAATTTGGAATGATGATTTGTGATTTATTAAAGTATAAGGGAATTGATGAAAAAGAAATTTCCGATGTTATTATTGCATCCGTTGTTCCAGGCATTATGTATTCATTAACAAGTGGTATTATTAAATATTTGAAGTTGACTCCAATGATTGTAGGAGAGGGAACAAAGACGGGGATTCGTATTGATACACCAAATCCAAAAGAAGTAGGTGCTGACCGAGTAGTAGATGCAGTAGCAGCATATACATTGTATGGTGGTCCTGTGATTGTTGTAGATTTTGGTACGGCAACAACTTATGATTTGATTACAAAAGAGGGTGCTTTTATCGCAGGTATTACAAGTCCGGGTATTCGTATTAGTGCAAATGCATTATGGAATGATACAGCAAAACTTCCAGAAATTGAAATTGAACGCCCAGCATCTATTTTGGCAAAAGATACGATTACAAGTATGCAAGCTGGATTAGTGTATGGTTGCATTGGGCAGACGGAATATATTATTCGTAAAATAAAAGAAGAAGCAAAATTAGATAAAGTAACAGTAGTAGCGACAGGTGGACTTGGAAAGTTAATTGCAGATAGTACAGATTGTATTGATGCGTATGACCAAATGTTGACAATGAAGGGACTTCGTATTATTTATGAAAAAACTTCTGGAAAAAAAGCATAAATAGGTAAACTATGAAAAAGGAATTAAAGATAGGGAATGTAATTATTCCGGGAATTGTAGCATTAGGACCAATGGCTGGTGTAACGGATTTGCCATTTCGTAGCATTTGTAAAGAATGTGGTGCAGATTTAATTTATACAGAAATGGTAAGTGCCAAGGGGATTATGTATGAAAATAAAAATACAGAAAACTTACTTCGGGTAGAAGAAAAAGAACGCCCTGTTGCACTACAGCTTTTTGGAGAAGATGCCACAATTCTTAGTGAAATGGCAAAAAAGATAGAGGATAGAAACTTTGATATTTTAGATATTAATATGGGGTGTCCTGTGCCAAAAGTAGTGAATAATGGAGAAGGTTCTGCTTTAATGAAACATCCTAAGAAGATAGGAGAAATTGTTTCGGCTGTTGCAAAAGCAACGAAAAAGCCTGTGACGATTAAAATTCGAAAAGGATTTGGATTAGAAGATGCGAATGCTCCATTAGTAGCAAAAATAGCAGAAGATGCAGGGGTAGCAGCGATTGCAGTACATGGACGAACAAGAGAGCAGTATTATAGTGGAACAGCAGATTGGGACATCATTAGACAGGTAAAAGAAGCAGTTAAGATTCCTGTCATTGGTAATGGTGATATTTTCACACCAGAAGATGCTTATCGTATGCTAGAACAAACAGGTTGTGATGGCATTATGGTAGCGAGAGGGGTACAAGGGAATCCTTGGTTATTTTCACAAATAAAAGCATATTTAGAAGATGGCACAAAACTTCCAAAACCTAATTTGGATATGGTGATTGAAATGATTTTATATCATGCTAGTATTCATATAGCATATATTGGAGAATATGCAGGTATTCGAGAAATGAGAAAACATATTGCATGGTATGTGAGTGGATATCCAATGGCAACAAAACTTCGTAATGCTGTCAATGAAGTAGAAACAATGGAGCAGTTGAAGGAACTTTTGGAAAGATATCGAGAAGAAGTACTTGCTCGGCTTACTATTTCTTAATAAAAACATAAGAAAAAGGTTGATTTTTTAGGATAAAGATAGTAATATGTTAGGTATTATAAAATCTGCCCTATCGCTGAAAGCGATTTAGGAATAGGGCAGATTTGGTTACTGTCACTAGTTACAGTAGACAGTAACTATGTTAGCCAGTAAATTATACTGATTTGCTGGTTGATTAGTTAGAATGGTTCTTAGAAAAATGGAGGCAAGTATGAATAAATTAAGAGTCGGAATTTTAGGGGCTACTGGTATGGTAGGACAGAGATTTATTTCTTTGTTAGAGAATCACCCTTGGTTTGAAGTAGTAGCAGTAGCAGCAAGTCCTCGTAGTGCAGGAAAGACTTATGAGGAAGCCGTAGGTGGTCGTTGGAAAATGACAACTCCTATGCCAGAAGCAGTAAAGAACATGATTGTATTAAATGTAAATGAAGTAGAGGAAGTATCTTCTCAAGTAGATTTTGTATTTAGTGCTGTAGACATGGGTAAGGAAGAAATTAAGGCAATTGAAGATGCTTATGCAAAGACAGAAACACCAGTTGTTTCTAATAATAGTGCACATCGTTGGACACCAGACGTTCCAATGTTAGTACCAGAATTAAATCCAGAACATTTAGAAGTAATCAAAGACCAGAAAAAGCGTCTTGGTACAGAAAGAGGTTTTGTAGTAGCAAAGCCAAACTGTTCGATTCAAAGCTATACGCCAATGTTATTTGCATTAAGAGAGTTTGAGCCAACAACAGTAGTAGCTACTACTTATCAGGCAATTTCTGGTGCAGGTAAAACATTTGAAGAATGGCCAGAAATGATTGACAACATTATTCCATATATTGGTGGAGAAGAAGAAAAGAGTGAACAAGAACCACTTCGTATTTTTGGTAAAGTAGAAGATGGTGTGATTAAAAAAGCAGAAGGACCAGTTATCACGACACAGTGTATTCGTGTACCAGTAAGTAATGGTCATACAGCAGCAGTATTTGTTTCCTTTAAGACAAAGCCAACAAAGGAACAGATTTTAAAGGCTTGGAAAGAATATAAAGGTCTTCCACAGGAATTAAATCTTCCTAGTGCACCAGAACAGTTTATTACATATTTTGAAGAAGAAAACCGTCCACAAGCAAACTTAGACCGTGATAAAGAAAAAGGAATGGGTATTTTTGTAGGTCGTCTTCGTGAAGATACGGTATATGATTATAAATTTGTTGGATTATCTCATAATACAAAGCGTGGTGCAGCAGGTGGTGCTGTATTAACAGCAGAATTATTAAAGGCACTTGGATATATTACAGCAAAATAGGATATTTGTTTTTTAGAAGCCTTGATTTTTTTGTATTTGAAAAGAATACAAAGAAGTCAAGGTTTTTATTGAAGTTGGCATAAATTTAGTGTACTATGATAGTAACATAAAATTTATAAAAAGGGGAGAAAAAAAGTATGAGATACGAAATTAAAGGTGATTCTTTACCAGTCGCTATTTGTTATTTGAATCCGGGGGAGAAGATGATTACAGAACGTGGTTCTATGAGTTTTATGTCTCCTAATATGCAGATGGAAACAGAAGCTGGTGGTTTAGGAAAAGCGTTTGGTAGAATGTTTTCGGGTGAATCTATTTTCCGTAACATTTATACGGCAAAGGGTGGCGAAGGTATGATTGCGTTTGCTTCTAGTTTTCCAGGTTCGATTATGCCAGTGCA
>CALASV010000089.1 GCA_937888895.1 uncultured Clostridia bacterium
GAATTCTTAATACCGACTCGGAAAGAGTGCCATTTAAGAGGAATTCAATAGAAATATAAGATATTGAATAGGCAATGAATACGAGTAGTGCCGTGCGTAAAAGTTGAGAGCGTTTAGATAGTTCTTTCAATGAAAATACAGCAACAGCTCCTGCACAAAATTCAACAATGATAAATTCAAGAGGTAGTGGTGCAAAAGATGCGCATATCATGATTTCTATGATGTGGCAGAACAATGCAGTGCGAGCATCAAAGAATACCAATATCACAATTGGTATTATGACAAAAGGCACAAGATAAATGCCACTTACAAATAATGTGGAAGCAAATGTTGCAAATATAGCAAAAATGCTGATTATTAATAGTATGAATAGGAGGTTCCCTTTGTGATATATTGATGCTCGACAGAAATTTTGTAGATATAAGTATAATAAAGTTATTAATATCAATACATATAGGCTATTCCCAAGCAGTTTGAACCATTCCGAACGGCTTGATTCGGGAGCTTGTTGCTTAAGCATGTTTTCATAGGTGTTGAGAATGCGATAAAGTTTATGAGTTACAATCTCACCACGATCAATGATGCGCTCATTTTGCATTATTATGCCAATAGGTGCAGTAGCACGAGCAAGGTCATTATTATATGCTTGTTTTGATATTTCTTCGCTTACTGTGATGTTGGGGGTGAGATGTTGCTGTAAATTGGCCTCTTTGATGATTTTGCGAGAGATGGAGTCTTGAATCAACGAGTCAATCATGAGGTATAATTTACGAGGAGAAACAAGATTATCAGGAGGTATCTTTTTGAGGGTTTTGCCATCAAGGATTCTTATTGTATTTAATTGTCCACTCTCAATTTTTGAGTAGAGATCATTATCTACTACACCTTTCTCATATTGAGCAAGTATTTTATCTGAAACAAGTTGGCGTATTATTGGATTTTTAGCCAAATTGCCAATGAGACTGTCAAGCGTAATGACATTGCGTTGACATATAGGTGTAAATGCTTTATTGAGAGAATCAATAACCTCGGCGGTGTCGGGGTAAATGTATATTTCAAATGGAGCACGTAGCATCGCATGATTCCATGGGCGATTTTCTTCATAAGTAAGAGTCTCTTCTTCGCTACGAGGTAGAAAATAGACAATGGCAACGATTGATAATATTAGCCAAATGATATGAGTCGTAATTTTTTTAGAGTCAAAAGTCATAATAGGGTAGTTATATGTTTGTTAATGCACACGTCGTGTTTGTTTCACGCCGTTAATCTTTTTTATCTTATTGCAAAGGTCGGTAACCACTTGAGCATCTTCAATGAGAACTGATAATTGGCAACTGAACACTTCATTTTTAGCCTCAATATTCAATCTACGAATATCAATTGATAGGTTGGTTGAAATGAGTTGGATGAGTTCTTGTAATATTCCGAAACGATCAAGCCCTTCAATGTGAATTGTGGCAAGGAATTTTCCGGTTGCTACATCCCATTTGGTGGAGATTATGCGGGGACCGTAACTTGCTTTTAGAACTATTGCTCTAGGACAATCAAGAGCATGTACTACTACTTCGTTGTTTTCATCAATAAATCCAAGCACTTCATCGCCGGGTATCGGACAACAACAATCGGCTATTTTAAAATTGGAGCCGTTTTCATCATGTTTTAGAATATATGTTTCTTTGGTGTTTATTTCTTTAGTCGATGGCTCGGTTTCCGATGTCTTGGTTGAACTCTTGCGACGGAATATCTTTGATAATATAGACTTTTTTAAAGCTATTATTCATGCTATATGTTTGCTTCAGCTTTCTTATTTATTACAGGATATTTATGATGCTGGGGTTAAAAGGTCTGAAAATTATAAATTGTACTAATTGTTTTTTATTTTCAAGCAATTGACTTATAGATATTTATTAAAAATATAAATTTTATGGTATTTTTAAAAGAAATTATTTATATAATTCATGAACAATTAACACAATTTAATTTTAAAATACCTTTTGACCCCAGTATCATATTTATATAAGTATAAATATTATTCGCTTACAATAATAACTTCTTTTTTACAAAACGCAATACCATACTTCTTTATTTGTTCATTACTAAAACCTTTTTCCAATAAATCACTATCATACCTATTTTTGTCTATCTGTTCAATAGCTTGTTTAGCAACTTTCTCTAAAGAATTAAAAGAATCACCTACTTTAAACTCAATAATGATAGCATTTGTATTTCTACTTTTAGGCTCTAATACTAAATCATACCTACCATGACCACTTTCACGATTTGATTTAATATAATAATCAGTATTTAATTCAACTATCAAACCAAGAGTAAATCCATGATAAAAACGCTCTGGTTCTTTCTCACTACTATCAAAATAGCTAAAAGTATCTAATAATATCTGTGATAAATACATATTCATTTGTTCAACATTATCATCTAACAAGTATTTAATAAAGCCTTCATACTGTCTTCTATTAAACCAACTTTTAACCATACTACGAAACATATTTAATGTTTCTTTATTTGTTATTCCAACAGTATATATGGATTCAATTTCATCTATGATATCCACTATTTTTAAATATCCACTAAGAACTAGTAAACTATATATAGCTACATCAGAATACTCTAAATCTTTATAGACAATTCTAGTATCTATCATAGATGTTATAGTACCACCACTCAACAATACTTCAAAATCAATTTGTAGTTCATTATTTCCTTTTCTTATAAGAGTGTCTATTAAAGCATTTCCACTTGTATTTACCCAATAATTACCAATCTTCTTTTTGTTTAAAAAATTTAAGATAGACCAAGGATTATAAATATTTTCATTTCCAAATTTAAATCCGTTATAATATGATGTAATTTCTTGTTTTCGTTCAAGCATATCATATTCACATAATACAATATTTATCTCATTATCTGTAAACCCAAAACTTGTTGCATATTCCGTATCTAATACAGTATTTACTGATATATTGTTTAATCCAGAAAATATACTTTCCTTTGATACTAAAGTAATGCCTGTTAATAAAGCTCTTTCTAAATAATCATTTGATTTTAATGTATTTGTTAAAATACTTCGTAAAAATGCAACCAACTTTTCCCAATATCCACATTCATAAGCCTTTTGCATAGGATAATCATATTCATCAATTAACACTATAACAGGTTTATTATAATATTTGTATAATATAAACATCAATGTACTAATCGCATCACTAGCAACTACATCAGTCATTGTAGCATATACTGCCTCAAAACATAATCGGTCTGTACCATCTAATCTGTTACCCAATTCTTTATCAAACTTATAATAAAGTTTTCTAATCTTCTGACATATAAACTCTCTTGTTGTTTCATAATTGTCTGAATCCGTTCCATTCAGTGATAATCTTATAACAGGATAACTGCCTTGTAAACTCATAAAACTATCATCATTATAAATACTCAAATTTTTAAACATATCCTGCTGATTTACATATTCATTTGAAAAGAAACACTCTATCATACTTAAAGCTAAAGTTTTTCCAAATCTTCTTGGTCTCGTAATTAAAGTTACCTTAGTTCTAGCTTCCCACCAAGATTTTATAAAATCTGTTTTATCAACATATAAATCATTATTTCTTATAATATCTGCAAAATTTTCATTACCTATGCTAACTGTTCTTTTATTACCTAATTTATCAAATGTACTGTAATACTTCGCAATATCCATGTTGAAAAACTCCTCATTATCTAAATCACAATAATAATTACAATTACTCATTCCAATTGTATAGCCGAATCAATCGGATATTCGTAATCTAAGCTTACTCATCACCAAACCACATAAAAACTTTACTCTGTCCAACTAAAATTATAGTAAGAATCTTGTCCGTCATCTTTTTCACTACAATTAAAGTTTTTCACACTACCATCACTTTTAATAACTGTAATCACATAAGAACCAATAATTTTTTCAAAATCAATCGGTGCTTGTCCTAAATATTCTCCATCTAAGTAAATTTCACTACCTTCTGGTCCTAAAATATAAGTTGCATTGTCTTCGTTAAAGTCATATCCTAAATGCCTGATAGATACACTTGTTTGTACGGCACTACTTTCGTTATTTTGCTCATCTTCTTCCTCTGTATTCGAATTTTCTCCCTCTTGATTTTGATTTGTTTCAGGGTCTTCGGTCGGGTCATTTGTTGGGTCGTTTTCATCACCCGTTACTTCCCCTGTTTGTTCTGTTAAATATACAGAAAGAGATTGTTGTGGCTGTGAAATATGTACAGTCGCTTTATAAGAAACATATCCACCTTCGGTAAATTCAAATTCATACGTTCCGTAATTCAATTCCACCCCATCCGTATACAATGTCTTTACACCGTCAATATAAAGAGTTGCACCTAATGGCTCGACAGCAATCGTAAGCCAACCTTTTTCGATTGGTCCACTTCCATAATGAAACACATCGAAAATAGTCGTTTCATCACGATGTACGGTAAGTTCTTTTGTTCCTTTATATTCTCCATGATTTACTGTAACACGATACGAACCTTCTCTTACTAAATATTTCGTTTCTTCTTTGATACTATCTGTACGAGTATTTCCAATCGTAATCATTCCTCCTACAAAATCTTCATGATTCGTAAGAGAAATGTACCCATGTCCTTTTGTTACAACAATTTCATAAATCGTTTGGTCTAATCCACGCACTGTAACAATATCCACACTTGGTTCAATATCCTCTAATGATATTTTTTTACCATTACTCATTACGCAAACTTCTTTTGAGTACCGATAATTTTGATTACGAAAAGAAATTTTGTCTTCTTCTATTGTAAAATAGGCAACATCCGTTTTCTCCCAAATGCCACCTTTTTCTTTTTGTTCGGAACGGTTCACTGCTTCTTTTGCAGTAGAAATCCATTCCTCTTTTGTATCTATCGTAAATTGATATAAACTACCTGCTGGCAATTGTGCAGCCGACATTTGTACGCCATATCCATCAAAAAAAGTCGTTGCACCTGTATATACCAATTTTTGTTCTTCTTCTGTCATTACATTATATACGGTAATCATTTTTAATTCCGTATCTTTTTCTAATACAACAGCTAACACTTCTTCCTCTGTTTTTATATCTTGCAGTTCTATTTTAGGTGTAGTTGTAGGAATATGTTTATTTTTTTTCGGTTGTTCTTCTGGAACAAACATCCATGCCGTAATTCCTAAAATAAATGCCATCAATACAAATGTCATAATCATAGATACATTCTGTTTCTTCTTTTTACGAGCTTTTCCTTGGTTTTCTACCATCCTTTTTGATTTTCTCCTTTCCTTATGTTTATGTATTATTCTGCAACTATTCTATATATTTACAATTATAATCAAAACATTACATTTCAATATTTTTCCTTACATTGATAAACAGTTACACGATTTCCTTTACTATCCAAATAAATTTTGAATACATTCTTCCTTCTTTTTTGCCTGTTCCATTGTTTGCAACAATTTTTGCATATTTTTTTCTGGAATCCAAGACTTTCGATTATTATAATATTGATTTGCTACTTTCCAAAACTTTTCTGGATAAGAAACTAATACATTCAAAATATGATATTCTTCGTTTGAAATCGTTCTTACTTTATTATATTCCTCTAGTAAAGAGTTCGCAAGTTCTATATCCCAATCCCATTTTTCCATCATTTTTCGGAACAATAAATAAAAATCATGAATCTGAATCCCTTTTGTTACTTTATCAAAACCAATTACTGCCATTTCTTCGTCAGAAAGAACAATGACACTATGATGTGTATAATTTCCATGTAAAAAAGAGCCTTGTTCTAATGCTTTCTCATAATAATCCTCATACATTTGTTTCGAAAGAACTCCCTCTGCCTTCTTTGCCTGCTCGTACTGTTCTTCAAAACGAGAAAGAAATTTCTGTTCAAAACTATTTTTTTGTTTTTTACCTCGAATATACGCCCGTACCCGACATAATTCTCTATTTCTCTTTTCTAACTGCTCTGTTAATTTTATTTGTTTGCAAAAATTTTCTTCTTCCGATATAGAAACTCCTCGCATACATACATGAAGTTTCGCTAATGTTTTTGCTAATAAAAGTACTTGTTCTTTACTTTTTACATTACATTCTTCTCCATAAAACCAATCTCGCATCACAAACATTTCATTATAAGGTCCTTGTACCAGCAAATTTCCATCTTTTGCTGGTACAAAGGTATCTACACATAAAAACCCTTTTTCTTTTACGAATTGTTTTACATTTTGTGCTACTTTTGCTCTATTCTCACTATAATTACAATTTCCAAAATATTTAACCCCTTCTGTCGTTTCTAATATCCAAGCCCCCTTCACACGATTTGCACGACACACTTCCACATCATACTGACCAATGACATCTGTAATTTTCTCATTCCTGCCAAAGAAGGGACACTTCAGGATAAAACCTAC
>CALASV010000090.1 GCA_937888895.1 uncultured Clostridia bacterium
TTTCTTCGGAAATCATTTTATCCCATAATCCAGGAGCCGCTTTTACCATATTTGTTGTAAATGTACCAGATACCGTACATGGTACGCTAGAATATACCATTGCCATATCTTGTCTACCTTGATATTTAATACCTGCTGCTGTAGATGATGCAAAAAAGCCTTTGGCAGCAGTTACTCCACCTTCTATCTGTTTCATATCTTCCTCCACTATTTATTATTCTCTAGTTAACATCTCTTATTTATTGAATGTTGTAATATTTGCTTCATTTAATGGCATATCATAGTAGTTTAAATCTACTCGTTCTACCCAACCAAGCTTTTTCCAAAATTTATTACCAGCTTCATTTATTTTAAATGCTTGAAGACCTACTTTATTAATGCCTTCTTTTTTCAATGCTTCCATTGCAAACTCTGCCATACGTTTTCCAACACCACGCTTACGATAACTTTCTTCTACACAAACATGATAAAAACTTGCTCGTCTACCATCATGTCCACATAAAATACTACCAATGACACGGTCTTCATCTAATGCAACAACACTTGTTGTTGGATTTCTTTTTAAAAATTTCTCGATTCCTTCTTTAGAATCGTCAATACTACGAATACCAAACCCTTTAATTGTCATCCAAAGGTCATATACGCCTTCATAGTCTTCTATTGTCATTACGCGATATGTAATCATCTTATAACCTCTCTTATGGGAACATTGGAACTAATTCAAGTCCCATATATTCTGGAAGTCCAAACATCAAATTCATATTTTGTACTGCTTGACCTGCTGCCCCTTTTACCAAATTGTCCATCGCACCCATCATAATAATACGATTTGTTCTTTCATCAATACGGAAATTTACATCTACAAAGTTAGAAGCTTCTACCCATCTAGTTTCTGGACATACATTTTGGTCTAATACTCTTACAAAATATTCCTCTTTATAACAATCGTCATAAATCTTCTTTACTTCTTCATAAGTTACTTTCTGTTTTAAAGAAGCATACGCTGTTACTAAAATACCACGATTCATTGGAACAAGATGTGGTGTAAAGTTTAGTAATACTTTTTCTCCACTTGCATAAGACAACTGTTCTTCAATTTCAGGTGTATGACGATGTACGGTTACTCCATACGCTTTAATATTTTCATTTACTTCACAATATAAATTATCTACTTTTGCAGAACGACCAGCACCAGAAGTTCCAGACTTTGCATCAATAATCAATGTCTTCATATCAATCAAACCTGCTTTTGCAAGAGGATAAATACTTAAAGTAGAACAAGTTGGATAACAACCTGGATTTGCAATCAATCTTGCACCCATTATTTTTTCCCTATTAATTTCACAAAGACCATATACTGCTTCCTCAATATATTGTGGACTTGCATGAGTAATGCCATACCACTTTTCATAAACAGAAACATCTTTTATACGAAAATCTGCACTTAAATCAATAATTTTTGTTTTCTTTAATACTTCCTCATTTACAATCGAAGCACAAAGCCCTTGAGGAGTTGCTGTAAAAATCACATCAACAGCATCTGCTAACGCTTCCATATCATCCTCTAAACACTTTGCATCTACTAATTGAAACATATTTCTAAATACATCTGCATATTTTTTATCTACATAACTTCTAGAACCATACCATACTATTTTAGCTTCTTTATGCTGTAATAATAAACGAACTAATTCCTGTCCAGCATAACCAGTAGAACCAATAATACCAACTCTAACCATATATCCTCCTTCAAGCTTTTTATGCTTTTATCACTTCGTTTTTATAATTATACATTTTTATGAATAATTATTCAATATTTATTTATAAAAATATTTTTTTCTTACTAATAATGCATTCAGAAAAGAACTATACCACATTCTTCATCTTACAGCAATCCTATTTTTTCAGCAAAATAAAAAAATTTACTTTTATAATTCTAATATCACAGTAAACGGTCCATCATTTTCTAATTGTACTTTCATATCTGCACCAAACTCTCCCGTTTCCACGACAGACACTTGTTTCTTACATTCTTGTATAATATACTCATATAATTCATTTGCTAACTCTGGTTTTCCTGCATTTGTAAATGATGGACGATTGCCATGATTACAATCTGCATAAAGTGTAAATTGAGATACAAGCAATAATTCCCCACCTACATCTTTTAAAGATAAATTTGTCTTTCCATTTTCATCTTGAAAAATACGAAGTCCTAATAATTTTTTAATATACTTATCAGCTACTTCCTTTGTATCTTCATTTGATACACCAATCAATACTAAAAACCCTTTTTGAATTGCACCAATGACATTACCATCTACAGTAACACTTGCATGGTTTACTCTCTGTATCACAAATTTCATTTCTATTACTCCAATTCTCTATTTCTATCATAATTCAGCTATATGCAAATTTATTTCCTATTTACTGATTAGTAAAAATCTTATAAATTTTGTATATAACTGAATTATTTTTTTCTACTATTTATTCAGTAAAATTCCTTTTTCTTTTAATCTCTGATAAATGCTTGCAATTGGAAATCCTACAATATTATAATAGTCTCCCTCAATTTCTTTAATATAAGGAGCAAATAACCCTTGAATAGCATAACTTCCTGCTTTATCGTCACACTCTCCACTCTCTACATAATCTAAAATTTCTTGCTCTGTCATTGGATATACGACTACTTTTGTTCCTTCTGCAAAAGAAATCAGTTCCTCACTATCATCTACTTCCTTAATGATAATACATACTCCTGTATATACATAATGTTCTTGTCCAGCAAATGAAGAAATCATTTGAATGGCATCTTCTTTATCCTTTGGTTTTCCTAAAATTCTACCATTATGAGCAACTACCGTATCAGCCCCAAGAATAATTGCAGGAGCTTGTATATTCTTTGATACATCTTCTGCTTTCATTTTCGATAATTCTTTCACTACATCTTCTGGATTTGTACTTGTAATCAATTCCTCACACTGACTTGTCACAATCTCAAATGAAACACCCATCTGCTCTAATAACTCTTTTCTTCTAGGCGAACCTGAAGCCAATATTACACGATATTGCATATCCTACTCTCCTTTTTAATATCAATACCTTGGCAAAAGCCTTGACTGCTAAAAAAACAGTCAAGGCTTTTTCAATTATCTCTCAATTAATTACCAAACAACTATTTTGCTATAATTCTATTAAAGTTCTTTTTACCACGTTTTACAATCTTACCTTCTCCAGATAATTCTTCCTTTGTAAATACTTTATTAAAATCTGTTACTTTTTCTCCTTCTACAGTAACTCCACCTTGTTCTACTGCACGTCTTCCTTCGGAACGTGTCTTTACAAGACCAGAAGTTACTAACATAGAAATAATATCAATGGTACCTTCTTTAAAGTCTTCTTCTGTTAACTGTGTTGTTGGCATATTTTCTAAATTATTTCCACCTGCAAATAATGCCTTAGAAGCTTCTAATGCTTTATCTGCTTCCTCCTGTCCATGTACTAACTTTGTTAATTCATAAGCAAGAATTTCTTTTGCCTGATTTAACTGACTACCTTCCCATGCTTCCATCTTCTGAATTTCTTCTAATGGAAGGAATGTTAACATTTTTAAGCACTTAATAACATCCCCATCACCAACATTTCTCCAGTACTGGAAAAATTCAAATGGAGTTGTTTTCTTAGAGTCTAACCATACAGCACCAGACTGTGTCTTACCCATTTTCTTACCTTCAGAATTTAATAATAAATTGATTGTCATAGCATAAGCATCTTTTCCAAGTTTTCTACGAATCAATTCTGTACCACCAAGCATATTGCTCCACTGGTCATCACCACCAAACTGCATATTACAACCATACTTTTTAAATAATGCAAGGAAATCATAACTTTGCATAATCATGTAGTTAAATTCTAAGAAACTTAA
>CALASV010000091.1 GCA_937888895.1 uncultured Clostridia bacterium
GTGGTGTGAGAGGACGGAAGTTTCTAAATTTGAGAAACTTCCTCCTACTCGATTTATGGTCGAAGTAAAAAGGAGGAAAACAAACATGAACAGTACAGCGTTAGGTGCAGTAGCAAAAATAAGTTATGGATTAACAGAGCACATGAAAATTTCTACGATGAAAAATTGGAGGAAAACATTAATGCTAAAAATCAGAGTGCAGGGTACAAAGAATGATATTAAATGGTTTGAAAAAATTTTGTGTAGAAATTCAAAAATTGAGCTTTTAGAATTTTCTGATTTATATCCAAATAAGGGAACAAAGAAATTTTATAGAGCTTATGCAGAAGTGAAGAAAAGAAATATAAAAGAGAATTAGAGAATGTGGAGGAATTTATCATGTGCAAAGTAATAGCAATTGCTAATCAAAAAGGTGGAGTTGGAAAAACTACCACAACAAGTAATTTAGGAGTAGGACTTGCAAAACAAGGAAAACGAGTACTTTTGATAGATGCAGATGCTCAAGGAAGTCTTACTGCAAGTTTAGGATATAAAGAACCAGACAGGATGGAGATTACATTGGCTACAGTGATGGCAAGTTTGATAAAGGAAGAAGAAATTGAGCCTAGAGCAGGAATTCTTTCTCATGAGGAAGGAATTGAGCTTATGCCAGGTAACATTGAACTGTCTGGATTGGAAATGACACTTGTAAATGTGATGAGTAGAGAACGCATGATGCAAGATTACATAGATTTAGTGAAAGAGTATTACGATTATATTTTAATCGATTGTATGCCATCTCTTGGTATGATTACGATAAATGCTTTTGCTTGTGCTGATAGTATTTTGATACCAGTACAAGCTGCTTATTTGCCTGTAAAAGGGTTACAACAGTTAATTAAGACAATTGGGAAAGTAAAACGTCAAATCAATCTGAAGCTAGAAATAGAAGGTATTTTATTGACTATGGTAGATAGCAGAACTAATTATGCAAAGGATATTTGTGAGATGCTTCAAGAAGCTTATGGAAGTAAGGTGAAGATTTTTTCAAACAGTATTCCAATGTCTGTAAGAGCTGCAGAAAGTTCAGCAGAAGGAGTTAGTATTTATACGCATGACCCAAAAGGAAAAGTAGCAATAGCATATCGTTGTTTGACAGAGGAGGTAGTCGCAAATGAGTAACATCAGAAAAAGCAGTGCTGGGAAAATTAAAATAGATAGTTTTGATGATTTATTTGGTGGAAGTCAAGAACAAGAAGTGTCTACAGAGAGAATTGTGATGGCTTCTTTGAATGAATTATATCCATTTCAGAATCATCCATTTCGAGTAATAGATGATGAAAAAATGGAAGAATTGGCAGAAAGTATTCGAGAGTATGGGATTCTTACGCCAGGGATTGCAAGACCAAGAACAGAAGGTGGATATGAGTTAATTGCCGGACATCGTAGAAAACGAGGATTAGAATTAGTAGGATTATTGGAACTGCCCATTATCGTAAGAAATTATAGTGATGATGAAGCAATTATTATGATGGTGGATTCTAATATTCAGCGAGAAGATATTTTGCCAAGTGAAAAAGCAAGAGCTTATAAGATGAAGTGCGAAGCTATGAAACATCAAGGAAGTAAGATGGAAAAGCATACGTATGATAAAGTTGGAGAAACTGCCAGAGATAATGGAAAGATGGTACAACGTTATATTCGATTAGTAGAACTTATCCCAGAACTGCTTTTGATGGTGGATGAAAAGAAACTAGGATTTATTTCTGCTGTAGAACTTTCTTATTTGAAAAAAGAAGAACAACAATGGTTATATGAAAAAATGATGGAATGGAATGTCGTTCCAAATGGGACACAAGCCATTACTTTGAAAAAATATAGTGGTTCTGGTGAATTAAATCGTGGATTGATAGAAGTGATATTATGTGAGAAAAAAGAAAAGATGGCGAAAGTTACTTTGAAATCAGACCGTATAAAACAGTATTTTACAGAGGAATATTCGAAGGAAGAAATTGAAGAAGTGATTTATGAATTGTTGGAAAAATGGAAAAAAGCAAAGAAAACCAGTCTTTATTCCAGTTTCAATCAAGCTGACGGAAGTGCCATAATTCCTTGGAGAGAAAATTT
>CALASV010000092.1 GCA_937888895.1 uncultured Clostridia bacterium
TACTTGATGAAACAATGCCACATCGGGAGAAGTTCCTCCAATAATCAAATTAGAACAAAGTTCTAAACGACTTGCACCACCTTTTGCTGCATTAATCGCAGATTCTACACTATCTACACAACACTCCAAGATAAAATTCTCCATACACTTACTCCTTTTTACAAAATTTTCTCTATAAGCTACATTGTCTACTATGATACTTGATAATTATAACATAAAATTTATTTTTTTCATTTATTTTAATAAAAAATTATTTTTCTTATTCTTAGTCAAAAAAACAAAAGTTTTGCTCTCTTTATCAAGAAATACAAAACTTTTGCTTTGTTTTACTCACATATTTTTATTTTCCAGCCACCTTTTTGATTTTCCTTTACCCAATATAAAAGTTCATCTGCTTGGTTGTACATGACTTCAAAGGCCATTTTTTCCTTAGAAAATACGCAACCCACACTAATACCACTCGTTCCTGTTACATTTAAAATCTCTAATTCTCTACGAAATTGTTCTACCATTCTCGCAATTCGTCTTTCTAATAAATCTGCATTCATAATATTTGGCACAAAAATAATCATTTCATCGCCACCTAAACGAGCACAAATATCTGTCGAACGAAATGTGTTTGTAATTACTTTTGCAATAGTTTGTAGTACGGTATCTCCCATTCTATGACCATAAGTATCATTGATATGTTTAAAATTATCCATATCAATAATCAAAAATCCATATCCTGCCTGTTCTTTTCGTTCAAAATAACGTTCAATTAACTGTGTAGCATAATTTCTACGAAGTAACCCTGTTAAACTATCAGTAGAAGCTTCTTCTAATAACTTCGATTGTTGTACTTTTTCCTCATGAATATTATGGAAGGTACCTACAATACGAATTAATTTTCCGTCTTTTACAATTGGTTTCCCTGATACATGACACCATAGAAAATCATTTGTTCCTGCTTGTTTAAATCTTCCATCAAAACTTTCACATTTTGCATTACAAATATTTTCCATTACCTTCGGAACATCTTCAGAATAAGCAATTTTTCCTTGTACTAAAACATTACTAAATTGTTCAAATGTTTGTTTTGTCATATATTCTTGGTCTTGCACACCACCATCAAGTAAAAACTTCGTAGACCAGTAAAACGTAAATGTATCTGTGTCTGGTAAATATTCATACATTGCATCTGCATTACTTTCCATTGCAACACGATACATTTCTCTCTCATTTGCAATTCTTTGTTTTAATAATACTTGTTCTGTCATATCATAAACTAGACGTTGAATAATTTGTCCCTCTTCTGTTTCTGCTACCATTGTTATATTTCCCATAATATAACAAATACTTCCATCCGTTTTTCGTCCACGATACTCAATGGAAACAATATCTCCTACATGACAAAGTTTTTTATATGCTTCTACTAAAATTGGAATATCTTCTGGAATAATATTTCCACCACCAATGCCAGTACTCCAATCTTCTTTATACGCATCTTTATTCATTTCCGTATAAAACGCCATAGCAGGACGATTGATAAAAAGCAATTGAAATACCCCATCTTTTCGTACAAAACGCATAAGAGCAGCCGGCATCGCATCATAAATACTTGTAAGTAATACATTTTTCTCTTGAATTTCTTGTAATGTTGTTTCTAATGTATGACTTACTCTCTCTATTGTAGTTAAAATATTAGTGTAATCACCTTTATAGCTTTCTCTACAACGAGATGTTGCTGTAAAATTTTGTTCTGCCATACTCGTTAATAAATAGTCAATATCCTCAATCAAATCTCTTTGATATTCCTGAAATTCTAATAATGCCCTACCTACTTCTCCAATTTCTGTATTACCTGTTGGTAAATCCATAACAACATTCAAATTACCTTGTGCAAATTCTTTAATTCTTTTACAAAATTTCTTAATTGGACGAAGTAAATCTTTTTGCACAAACCAATTCAGATAAATTTGTAAAGCTAATGCTCCTGCAATTACTCCATAAGCTAAAATAGTCATACCAGAAATAACAGCAGTCAATTTATCAATTCGCTTTGTTACACGATTTTGAATGGAAGCATTAAACTGTTTTGTAATATGTTCCATTTCCATAATCTCT
>CALASV010000093.1 GCA_937888895.1 uncultured Clostridia bacterium
TTACATACGGCACGTATGATTTGCTCCACTATGGACATATTCGTTTGTTAGAGAGAGCAAAGGCATTAGGTGATTATTTAATTGTTGGAGTTACAGCAGATGATTTTGATAAAGTGCGAGGAAAAATAAATGTACAGCAATCTTTAATGGAAAGAATCGAAGGGGTGAGAGTCACAGGACTTGCAGATGAGATTATTGTAGAAGAATATGAAGGACAAAAAATAGATGATATTATTCGATATAATATTGATATTTTTACAGTTGGTTCTGACTGGGTTGGAAAATTTGATTACTTGAATCAATTTTGTAAGGTTGTATATTTGGAGAGAACAACAGGAGTATCGAGCAGTGATTTAAGAACCAAGGAAAGAGCATTACGGCTTGGTTTAATTGGAGAAAGTACCATATTGGACAAGTTTGCGAAAGAGAGCAAATATGTTAACGGAATTGAAATCACAGGAATTTGTTCTTTAGATTCAACAAAATTATCTAACGATTTACTGGAAACTATAGTTATGTATCAAGAATATGAAAAGTTATTAGATGATGTAGATGCTGTTTATATTGCATCACATCCTACCAAACACTATCAACAAGTGAAGCAAGCAATTGAACTTGGAAAACATGTATTATGTGAATCTCCGATTTCATTAAAGAAAGAAGAATGTGCAGAATTATTTCGATTGGCAAAAGAACGGCAATGTGTATTAGTAGAGGGAATTAAAACGGCATATTCAACAGCCTATACTCGATTACTATTGCTTGTAAAAAGTGGAAAGATTGGGGATATTATATCCGTAGATGCTACTTGTACGAGTTTACAAGAAATCAAGTTAAATCATGAGAAAAATGTTCCAATTACTTGGAACAGTATTTGTGCATGGGGACCAACAGCGTTGTTACCAGTTTTTCAATTGTTAGGAACACAATATTGTGATAAAAAAATTATATCTAAAATGCAGGAAGAAACAAAGAACTTTGACTCGTTTACAAAGATAGATTTTGTCTATCCAAAAGCAACAGCATCGATTAAAGTGGGAAAAGGTGTTAAGTCAGAAGGGGAATTAATTGTTTCAGGAACAAAGGGATATGTTTATGTTCCAGCTCCATGGTGGAAAACCGATTATTTTGAACTTCGTTACGAAAATCCAGCAGATAATAAAAGATATTTTTATCAGGTCGATGGAGAAGGAATTCGATATGAAATTGTTGCATTTATAAAGGCAATTACTATGGGAAGTCGTTTGGAATATATAGATGCAACATTGTCAGAAGGAATTACAGAGATTATAGAAGAATTTGAAAAAGGTAATGTAATAAGGATATAGTAGTATGAGGAACTCTTTTGCAATTAAATTAAAAGAGTATGTGAGATGGCTGATTACCTTAATTTTGATAATGATAGTAGCATGGTATGTTTCTCACTATCATTATCAGTTGATGATGATTCAAGGTAATTCTATGTACCCTTCTTATCGTAACATGCAATTAGTTATTTTAGATAAACATTCGGATATGTATACTTATGGAGATGTAATTGCATTCTGGTGTGATGGATTAGAAGCTGTTTTAGTAAAGAGAGTAGTAGCTTGTCAGGGAGATACTGTATTGATTGAGAATGGTAGATTGTTTGTGAATGGTGTAGAAAGTGAACTGTTTGGACAAGATACCATTTTTGGTTATGCAGGAATAGCAAAAACAGAGGTTGTTTTACAAAATGAACAGTATTTTGTGATTGGAGATAATATAGCTGAAAGTAGAGACAGTAGATATGAAGATGTGGGGGTTATTTTTTGGGAAAATATTATTGGAAAAATAAAGTAGTTTTCCACCAATTATCCAAATATAAGAATAATTGGTGGAATCTCATATTCGTCCATTTGCTGTTGGAAGAAAAGCATGGTTATTCACAGATATCCCAAAAGGAGCTACTACGAATGCTGTACTTTATACTATTATTTACATTTTTTAACTTAGATGAAATTTACATTATCTACTAGTGCACAAAAACTTGACAAAATCATAAAATCCCATCTTTGACAGTTTTAAAAAAATAAAACTGCTAGAAAGCCTTTATTTATGCACTTTCTAGCAGTTTTCTGCTCTGTTTTAAAGCATGGTAATTTATTCTCTCCCTTTACTTTTTTTCTGAATTGTTTTCATTTGACTTTTTGTTATAAATTCATAGTCGGTACGAAATCCACAAATTTCATGAAGTTCGTCTGTGATTTTTTTTCGTTGATAAAGTGGAACAAATCCTTGTTCCTGAAGTTCAGCAAAATTCATTGCTTTTAATGTTCCTAAAATTTCTTCACAAGTATACTGATACCCTAACTTCTTTTCTAACAAACGATAGGAAAGAAGAGCAAGAAAGCAGATGAGAAAATGAGCCTTGATACGATGTTCTTCTTGTAAATAGACAGGTCTAGCAGAAAAATCTGTTTTCATAATTCGAAAACATTCTTCGATTTGCCATCTTCCTTCGCTTACTTTTAAAATATCACTCACTTCATCATCTAACAAATCGGTACAAATCGCATAGAATCTATCGTACTGTGCTTCTGTTTCTATTTTTTCTGTATCTAAATAATGCGAAATCTTTGCTTTTTCTCCTTCTTTTGTTGTGGCAATACTTCCAATAAACCTTTCAGGGTCATTTGGATTTTTTCGTTGTTTTTTTGTACTACCACTTTCTATCATTTTTTCTGCACGTTCAATTTGCTTTTCTCGAATCGTTTTTTGATACAGAGCGTATTTCGGAGAATAAGTAATAATTAAACGTTGATGCAACTTCTTTGTCGTATATGGTTCATCTTTATAATAAAGATTCGTATCTTCCAGTGGTATTTTTGTGATATCTACCAGTTTATTATCGGAAACTCGTTTAAAACCATGTGAATTTAATGCCCATGTTTTTTCTTCTTTTGGAAGCTTTTTGATGGATTGTGTGACAATATACGCTCGTTCTCCCATATGGTTAAATACACGAATGTTTTCTGAGCCAAGACCAGCATCACTACAATAAATAAATTTCTTACATCCGAATTCACTAATTATTTTTTGTTCTAATGGTTTTAAGGAAGTTTGCTCATTTGCATTTCCAGGAAAAAGGGAGAATGCAAGTGGTAAGGCATCCCCATCCATAAATAATCCCATTTGAATAATTGGATTCGGACGATGTTCTTTGCTTTTTCCGTATTTTTTATCTCCATCCTCTTGTTCTATCTCAAAATAATAATTCGTACAATCATAATAAAGGATTTGGTCATTTCTTTTTCCAAGAAGATGACTATTTTTATATACTTCGGACTGAATAAAATCACATTCTTTTCCCAGAACATCTAACGCACGATAGATATCATGTAATTGATACGGTGGTTTCTCTAAAAATTCAGAAGCTACTTGAAACGAAGAATGTTTACTCGTTGGTTCTAATACTCTAGCATAAATGAGGTCAGAAAGAATCGCATTAATATCATACTGAAATTGATAGTTGGCTTTTAGTTTTCTACAAGTTTTATGTAATTGCAATCCATAATACATGGATTGTAAGAAAAGATAT
>CALASV010000094.1 GCA_937888895.1 uncultured Clostridia bacterium
CACAAAATCTTTTGCTTCCTGAGAATCGGATGGTTCTAATACAGGCACCATCGCTGCTCTTGCAACACAACGAGTATCTTGTTCATTTTGAGAAGAATATAAACCTGGGTCATCTGCTGCCACTAATACAAGACCACCATTCACACCACTATAAGAAATCGTATACAATGGGTCAGCTGCTACATTCACACCAACATGTTTCATAGATGCCATAGAACGCACACCACTAATGGATGCACCTATTGCCACTTCCATTGCTACCTTTTCATTTGGAGACCACTCACAATAAATTTCTGGATATTTTACAACATTTTCACTAATTTCTGTACTAGGCGTACCAGGATAGGCAGCAGAAACTTTCACACCTGCTTCATAAGCACCTCTGGCAATCGCCTCATTACCTAACATAATTTTCTTTTCGCTCATTTTTGTACTCTCTTTCTATTCTTCTTTTCTATACTTTAGCCTAAATTCTGTTCTGCAATTAAGTTCTCCGCACCATACATTTCTCTTAACTTTGGTTTTTCTATCTTACCGGTTGGGTTTCTTGGAATTTCTGCAAAAATAATTTTATGTGGACGTTTATAACGAGGAAGTTTCATACAGAATGTATTTACTTCTTCCTCTGTCATTTCCATACCACTCTTTACTTCAATAATTGCTGCTGCAATCTCACCCAAACGCTTATCTGGTAAACCAATGACAGCTACATCATGTACTTTATTATTGGTACGAATAAAATCTTCAATCTGTACTGGATATAAGTTTTCACCACCACTAATAATAACATCTTTCTTACGGTCTACAAGGAAAATAAATCCGTCTTCATCTTCTTGTGCCATATCTCCTGTAAAGAGCCATCCATCTGCTAATACTTCATTGGTAGCTTTTTCATCACGATAGTAGCAAGTCATAACACCAGGACCTTTGACTGCTAATTCGCCAATGCCACCTTTTTCTACAGTTTGACGGTTTTCATCTACAATCTTTACTTCCCAACCAAAACCAGCTTTTCCAATGGCACCAACTTTATGAATATTTTCCATACCAAGATGTACACAACCAGGTCCAATCGATTCAGAAAGACCATAATTTGTATCATAATCATGATTAGGGAATAAACTCTTCCATTTCTTAATTAAACTCTGTGGAACTGGCTGTGCCCCAATATGCATCAAACGCCACTGAGAAAGGTCGTAATCTTCTAAGTTTACTCTGCCACTCTCAATTGCTTCTAATAAATCTTGTGCCCAAGGCACTAATAACCAAACAATCGTACATTTTTCTTTCGATACAGCTTCTAAAATAAATTCTGGCTTTGTTCCTTTTAATAAAACAGCTTTACCACCAGATAATAAGCTACCAAACCAATGCATCTTTGCACCTGTATGATACAATGGAGGAATACATAAAAATACATCGTCCTTTTGCTGTCCGTGATGATTTTGCTCTACTCTACAAGCGTGAACTAAACTACGATGTTTATGTAAAATCGCTTTTGGAAAACCTGTTGTACCAGACGAAAAATAAATTGCTCCATCATCCTCATCTGTAATTTTAATTTCAGGAGAACGACTAGAACAATTCGCAGAAAGAGAATTATAATCATCTGCAAAACTTGGACAACCTTCACCAACGAAAATCAACAATCTTCCTTTACTAATACGGTCTGCAATTTCCTCTACACGACCAATAAATGCATCGCTAAAGACTAACACATCTGCTTCCGCAAGATTCACACAATACTCAATTTCATCGGAAGAATAACGGAAATTAAGTGGCACAGCTAACGCACCTGTCTTTAATACACCAAAATAAATCGGCAGCCATTCTAGACAGTTCATCATCAGAATCGCTACCTTATCACCTTTTTTCACCCCACGTTGAATTAACAAGTTGGCAAAACGATTTGCTTTTTCATTAAAAACACTCCAAGTAATTTCTCTACGATAACTTGTTTTAGAACTTGGTTCAATTAACTCATATTCTTTCCAAGTCACTCGACGGTCTTCTTTAATCTCTGGATTGATTTCCACTAAACAAATATCATTTGGGAAGTCCTTCGCATTTCTCTCTAAAAACTCTGTAATAGGCATCTCTTTCTTCCTCACTTTTGTAACTTTTTTAAATTTTTTAAATTTTTCTACTATTATTACGATATATCATACTATTTTTTCTATACAAATTCATCTTGCAACAACTTTTTATTCAAACGCTTTATCCATTTAAACCATTATAGCATTGAATTGCAAAACCGTCAATAACTATTCTATTTCTTTTTTAATAATGCTATGTAAAAATCCATAAAAACAAAAATATTATTATTTACTAACAGTCCATACTACATAATAATTCCACTACTAAATCTAAACTTTTTACTTTGGCAAATAGCATTTTTTCAATTTCCTTCGTTGGCTCATCTTGGTCTGGTATCATAACAGGCATACACCCAGCATGATATGCTGCTGTAATACCTGCTGGAGAATCTTCTAATACCATACACTCGGATGGCTCAAAGCCAAATTGTTGTGCTGCATATAAATAAATATCAGGCTCTGGTTTCCCTTTCTTCACCATATATCCTGTAATTAACTTATCAAAGCTATTCTCTAGTCCAACCATACTTAAATACGATATTGTTCTCTCGATTGGAGAAGAAGTTGTAATTGCTGTTTTAATTCCTTGCTCTTTTAAATAACTCAACAATACATCTAGCCCCGGTTTTACTTCTACACCTTCTTTTTGAATAAACGCTTCCATTAACTCGATACGCTTATTTCTTGTACCATCATAATCAACAGATTTACCAAAATAAGACTGCATTTTCGCAAGACCAGCATCGCGATTTAAACTACGCATACCAAGAGCATGTTCCTTCGTCATTGGGTAGCCCATTGCAAGACCTGCCTCCTGCCAAAAACGAGTA
>CALASV010000095.1 GCA_937888895.1 uncultured Clostridia bacterium
TATTTGATTGGGTTAAAATAAAAAGAATCCAAAATAATAGTTTCTCCATCCAACAATATCCAAAAAGTATGTACTCCTGATATAAACTGGACAGGCAATGTAATACTAGCAAAATTATCACTCTGAAATTTCGTAATACCAAGCAATCTATTTTCACATCTTGCACTTATTGTACCTTTTCCTTTGATGCGTAAAACTAATTCCGATACACCCTCACCAAAATCAAGCATACGATACTCTATCCAGCTTTCAGCATAATTACGACATGGACAAACTACAACTTCACCTTGTCCCGTTGGCACAATATAAGAGTCTCTTGACAACTTAGAAGCAATCGAAGCATCTATCATCTTTGTTGCATCTAGTGGTTTTTCTGCACCATGACAAGTCTGTTGCACCTCATAAATCAATCCATTTTCATCAAAAAAGATAGGTTCCACACAAACTCTTCTACTTGTATTGCTATTTTGTGAAGAACGATGATAAAACACATACCATTGACCTTTAAAACATTCAATAGAACCATGATTATTCCAACTTTGAGGGTCACAACCATAATTATCAATAATAACTCCACATTTTGTATAAGGTCCAAGAGGACTATCGGACACTGCATAACTCATACAAGTAGCCCTTCCTCTTGAAATATCCGTATAAACAAGATAATATTTTCCATTTCTTTTACGTATAGAAGCACCTTCATGAAAACCATGTTCATGCTCTGTAAGAATATTATCTTTCACACTTTCTGGTAGTAAAGCAGTCATATCTTCTGTAAGTATACCACCTCTTAAATGAAATTGCCCCCAAAAATAATATGCTGTACCATCATCATCTACAAATATCGCAGGGTCTATACCATCTCCATCTGCTCCTTTGATAGAAGTTGCCTCACTAAATGGTCCACAAGGAGAATCTGCAACAGCTACACCTTCAAAATCACATTGACAACAAATAAAAAGATAGTACTTTCCATTTTTATAAATAGCATCTGGAGCATACAAAAGTACATCTGGATGTTCTTTAAATTTACTCTGTTCTCCATCATTGCAAAAGATAATACCTTCCTCACGCCAAGAAAGCATATCATCTGTAGAAAAACAATGAAGTTCTTTACTACAATAAGATTTCTCTCCTGAAATATCAAAAGAACCATAAAGATACAATCGCCCATCAGGCATCACATGAGCTTCTACATCAGGCACAAAATAGTTTCTTGATAATATAGGATTCATAAAAAATTCCTTTCATATTTACATATATTTTCAAATCTGACTACTCCTACAGGCAAGTATGTGGAACGAAAGCCACAAAACTTATAACATTATCTTCGTACAAATTCTTCTGGTACAAACTCCACAAAAACTTGATTACTGACATCAATTCCAAGTTCTGTCAATGCTACAATATCATCTTCCACCGTAATTAAACCTTGCTTTTGCAATTTTTTCAAAGCACTACCATATACAAGTTCCATAGGCTTTCCAAAACGATTCTTAAATTCCATTCTGCTTACACCACACATACGGCGAAGTCCTAAAATCATAAACTCTTCCATTTGTTCGGTTTCTACTAAACGCTCAATTTCTCTACGAACATCTCTACCAGCTTCTATCTCTTCCATATAAGCTGTTAAATCCGTTTCATTATGATATCTTGCATTCGTAAATAAAGAAGAGGCTCCAAGTCCTACACCAAGATACTCCTGTCCTGTCCAATAGGAAGAATTGTGACGGCTTTCAAAACCTTTTTTTGCATAATTAGAAATTTCATAACGGTTAAATCCAGCTTTTTGTAATCGTTCTTTCGTATAAGCATACATCATTCTATCTGTTTCTTCATCTGGCAATTCGTTTTCTTTCTCTTTGCCTTCTCCATATAATTCATAAAATGGTGTTTTCTCTTCAATGATTAAACTATACGAAGAAATATGCTCTGGTTGTAACGCTATCAACCTTTCTAATGTTTCTTTGTAATCTTCTAATGTTTGATTTGGCAAAGCAGACATTACATCTACACTTAAATTTGTAAAACCAACTTCTCTTGCCCATTGTACACATTCTTTTGCTTGCTCAAATGTATGCAAACGACCAAGTAATTGTAACTCTTTTTCATGAGATGACTGCACCCCTATGCTTAAACGATTAATACCAAGTGTACGATATGCCTGTAACTTTTCTTTCGTCACAGTGGCAGGATTTACCTCCACTGTAACTTCAGCTTTTTCCATATCTACAGTAAAACTTTGCTTTATCGTATTTAAAATTTGCTCTAACCATTCCACATTCAATACAGAAGGGGTCCCACCACCAAAATATATCGTTTCTAAATAATATTCTTTCGTAAACGCTTGATAATCTTTGATTTCCTTACAAAGTGCTTGTACATATCGTTCCTTTGTTACATCATCCGCAGGAGCAGACAAAAAATCACAATACTGACACTTTCTTACACAAAATGGAATATGCACATATAAGCCTAACGGTTTCTTTGGTACTTCTTTCTTTTTCTTAAAAAATAACATTATCCTAATCCTCGTCTAATTTGAGTACACTCATAAAGGCTTTCTGTGGAATTTCCACATTACCTACTTGACGCATACGCTTCTTTCCTTCTTTCTGTTTCTCTAACAATTTCTTCTTACGGGAAATATCGCCACCATAACATTTCGCAAGTACGTCTTTACGCATTGCCTTTACGGTTTCTCTTGCAATAATTTTACTACCAATTGCTGCTTGAATTGGAATTTCAAATAAGTGTCTTGGAATTTCTTCTTTCAACTTTTCACACATTTTTCTACCACGTTCATACGCAGTTTCAGAATGTACAATAAAGGAAAGAGCATCTACTTCTTCCTTATTGATTAAAATATCCAATTTTACTAACGTAGAAGGTACATAACCCTTTAATTCATAGTCAAACGAAGCATATCCTTTCGAACGAGACTTCAATGCATCAAAGAAATCATAAATAATTTCATTTAATGGCAATTCATATTTCAATAATGCTCTTGTCTGCTCCATATATTCCATACCAAGATAAATACCTCTACGTTCTTGGCAAAGTGTCATAATCGCACCAACAAACTCTGTTGTCACCATAATTTCTGCTGAAACCATTGGTTCTTCCATATGCTCAATTTCCGCAGGGTCAGGCAAATTCGATGGATTCGTAATTTCTAATACTTCTCCATTTGTTTTATACACTTTATAAATAACGCTTGGTGCCGTTGTTACTAAATCTAAATTGTATTCTCTCTCCAAACGCTCCTGAATAATTTCCAAATGCAATAATCCAAGAAAACCACAACGGAACCCAAATCCTAATGCAATGGATGTTTCTGGCTCATACTGTAATGCAGCATCATTCAACTGAAGTTTTTCTAACGCATCTCTAAGGTCTGGATACTTCGCACCATCGGCTGGATACATACCACAATATACCATCGGATTTACTTTCTTATAACCAGGAAGTGGCTCTGCACAAGGATAATTGGCATCCGTAATCGTATCACCAACACGAGTATCTTTTACATTTTTTAAACTCGCTGTAATATAACCAACCATACCAGCAGATAATTCTTCACATGGTAAAAACTGTCCCGGACCAAATGTACCGATTTCTACAACATCAGCCATCGCACCAGTCGCCATCATTTTTATCTTTGTACCTTTTTTTACAGTACCTTCCATAATACGACAAAATACAATAACACCCTTATAAGAGTCATAAACCGAATCAAAAATAAGTGCTTGTAATGGTGCTTCGGCATTTCCCTGTGGAGCAGGTACTTTCTCTACAATCGCCTCTAATACATCTTCAATATTTAAGCCATTCTTCGCTGAAATTCTTGGAGCATCTGCTGCCTCTAATCCAATCACATCCTCAATTTCAGCAATCACACGCTCAGGCTCTGCACTAGGTAAATCAATCTTGTTAATAACAGGAATAATATCCAAATCATGGTCTAGGGCAAGATACACATTCGCTAATGTTTGTGCCTCAACTCCCTGTGCAGCATCTACAACTAAAATCGCACCCTCACAAGCAGCAAGACTTCTCGAAACCTCATAATTAAAGTCTACATGTCCCGGAGTATCAATCAAATTGAAAATATACTCCTCCCCATCTTTTGCCTTGTAAACCGTACGAACAGTTTGAGCCTTAATCGTAATACCACGCTCTCTCTCTAACTCCATGTTATCTAATACTTGTGCCTGCATTTCACGACTTGTTAAAAGCCCTGTCTTCTCAATAATACGGTCCGCCAACGTAGACTTCCCGTGGTCAATATGTGCAATAATACAGAAATTTCTGATTTTGCTTTGGTCAAATGTCGCCATTTATTTATTTCCTCCATTTTAATACTTAGTCAAATCATCATTCACAACAATCTAATTTAAATAATAAAACCTTAATCTTTTTTACAACACGTTCTACAATACGTATGTTTTCCAGAATGTAGGGCATCTATAATTGTTGCATATTCCTCTAGTCTTCCTAAATTATCTCTTAATCTACTACAGTTACTATCAACATGATAAAAATCATTACCTGTTTTTGAATAAATTTTGTAATCTATCCAATCACATCCTGATTGATTTAAACTCCACATAATTTTATTCCGACGCGATGAATACACTTTATTATCAATTTCTATCGATTCTTTTTTTATTGCATTCTTAATATTTTCTACAATTTGAGTATTCATTGGCACTCCAATATTTCTAAAAAAATCCTCGATTGGCAAAAAAGAATCTAAATCTACATTTGTCATAGGAGTTTGACTTCCATTTGAATCGAGTGCTCTTTATTGGAATCAATGAATGAAAATCTATTCCATTTTTTGAAATATCCCATTTTCCTATTTGCATTTTCTTAATTTTCTTTCCATCTCCAAAATCCAACAAGTCTTCTCTCCCAAATAAATTTATTAATTTATTCAAACTTCCTAAACCCATTGGTGATAAAAGAAATGCTTCTTCTGGATTTATCAACTTACAATAAGCCCACAATTGTCCTAAGTCTCTCAATGTAAGCTTTGTCTTCTTAGCTTCTATAAAAACGATGCTCGTCTTTTTGCCTTTTCTTTTTTCTTTCTATTCCTCACTTTTAGTAATTTCCATTGTTCTGTCTTCATCAATTCCTGCAGCAGAAGTACATCCGCCATCACAAGCAAAACTACAATGTTGCCTCACCTCACACTGGTTACAATGGACATCATCAGAATCGACAAGCAATAAATGCTGGAGAGGGTGTGGAAAAAAGGGAACCCTCCTATACTGTTG
>CALASV010000096.1 GCA_937888895.1 uncultured Clostridia bacterium
TGCGGCGGAATGGAATACCATGCACGCAGATATGTATCGCTTACGCTTTCACGGCTGTCTTCAACATCATCGAGGATATTGTAAGCAATCTTAGAAAGGTATTTTCCGTATTTTTCCTGAGTTGCGGAAATAGCAGACTCGTTTCTCTCCCAATAAAGCTCAATAATTTTTTCATCTTCCATGTGGTCACCTCGCTTGGAAGCAGTTTCGTTCTATATATCGTAAAAAAGTTGGAAAGGTTACACATATCATAAGAAATGTTAAAAAATCTTTCATTAATTCCTTTTTTATTCTTTAATAATAAACCATTATCTTTTAATTTAGGTAATTCAATATCAATAGATTTAATTACAGACATCGGTGGGAAATTTGGAATAGTCGAATCACCTGTTCCACCTATAATCTTTTTTACAATATATGCTCTAAAATAATAAAGAAAATAGTTTTCATCTACTATTTCTGGATTTATCCTAATTCTAAGTAACGCTTGATTTATTACACCTTTATCAATTTCACCTTTCAACTGATAAATGGCACCATAATTCACTCCTGAACAAGAAACCAAAAAATCTCCACTTTTAACTTCAAATCTACTTAAATTTTCTTCAAAGTATTTTTTACTAATATAATACTCTCCAAGTGTTTTATCTTCTTGTAATACGACACTTTGTTCATAAACCTTATATGTATCTTCTGCTTTGGGAACAAATAACGATTTCTTTAAAGCACTTCCAAATGGTCCTCTCAAAAATCCTTCGTGTAGTAATACGATATCTTCAAATTTACCTTTAAACATGCTTCAATTCCCCCAATCCGTCTTTAATAGATTGCTCGAGAACTTTACCTTCAGCAAACAACTTATTTAATCTATCTGTATATGCAAACATACGATTATTAAATTCTTCCTCTGATATTTCTACATACTCTATCTTCACTTCAAAATACTGTCCTGCTGAAAAGGAATAATTTTTTTCTGCAATTTGCCCATAAGATACTTTTACTGAAAAATCTTCTACTACATCTTGATTGATAAAAGTATCTTCTATTAATTTTACCTCTGTATCATTTAAAACAGTTTTTTGATTCTTACCCTCTTTCACTTTTTTTCCAAGTTTTGATGCATCAATCAACATAATACTACCATCTGTATTAGATTTATCAATAAATAATACAGATACATTAGTTCCCGTATTAGCAAAAATATTGGAAGGCATAGAAATAACACCTTTGAGCCATTTTTTCTCAACAATTGTCTGTCTAATCTTCTTTTCAATACCCGATTGTGCTGTAATAAATCCCGTTGGTACAACAATAGCAGCTTTACCATCTTCTTTTAAAGACCAAAGAATATGCTGAATAAAACATAAGTATATTCCCATAGATTCCTTTTTCTTATTAGGAATCGTTGGAATACCTGCAAAAAATCTTCGAATACCATTTCTTTCTTCTGACTCTAACCATTTTTGTTCAATTCCATCACGAGTAGAGGAAAAATCCATTTTAAATGGAGGATTCGATGTAATATAATCAAACTGTTTTACTCCAGAATTTGGTTCATGTGGTACATTATAATGAGCTGGTGTATCAAGCGTATCTCCCTCAATAATATTATCCAAAGAATTAGTAAGCCCATTGAGCATCATATTAATACGCAAAAATCTTGACGATTTTCCTGAAATATCTTGTGTATATACTTGTGCTTTCTCTCCAAAACTACCTTCTCCTAACTCATTAGCAAGATGTAACACCAACGAACCTGAACCTGCAGATGGGTCATAAATATCATATAATTTATCTTCTACAGGACTCATCTGTACTAATATTTTAGCAATAATGGAAGAAATAGCTTGTGGCGTGAAATATTCTGCATATACACCACTAGCAACATTATAATCTTTAATCAAATATTCAAAAATGCGAGAATAAAAATCAAAATTATTTTTAAATGCTTCCCCAAAATCAAACTTTTCTTGACTAATAATAGCAAAAATATTTTTTGCAAAGTTATTCCGTTTAGAACTTTCTACATTCTCCGTAATACGTGTGAACAATGGTTTTCTTGCTCCATCCGCAGTTTCTACTGAAAACGCTTCATTTTTAGGGTCATTCGATATTTTCTCTAAAGCATCATCAAATACTTTGTAAAATTCATTAGAAGCTACCTTATTAATCAGATACTCAATAGTTTCATCATAAGTAAATGCAACATCCTGTGGATATGAATCATAAAAAGCATCCATTTCTGAATTTTCATTTTTAAGGACATCTTTATAGTCCATTCCTATTTCCCCTGAAAAATCTTTTAAATTAGCCATAAACTTATCATTTAAAAATTTGTACAAAAATACGGATGTAATGACCACTTCTTCTGATGCCTGATTAGATAAACCATTTGTTTGACATAATCCTTTTAATTCATCTATTATTTGTTCTATTTTTCGTTCTAAAGCTACAATATCTGCCATATAGAAACACTCCTTTATTATTTATAAATTTGTATATTTGTATAAAGCTCATTAAGAATAGCATCATAGTAACTTTTAATTCTTTGATATAATCCAGCTTTTAACAAATTTTTTGTCGATTCTTTTTTTATATTATCAGTAAACTTTTTTCTACCTTGTGCAATCATACCATCTATAGATAACGTATCTTTTATATTTTCATATACAATTATAAGAGTCCTTTCAATTACAGACTGGTCAATCACTGTGTATTCCACAACAGCATCTTGATAAGTCTTTACAAATGCATAATTATTCCCATACTGCTTTGCAAGTCTCTCATTCTCATAATTAATATTCTGTGCTTGTTTTAACGCCTCTAATAATTCATCCGTAATAGAATCCAAATCCGAAAGGTCTGATATCGATAATTTATGAAAAATTTCCTGTAGCAATTGGTCAAGCTTCATAACTTTAATATCATCTTTATTTTTATTACGCTGAATTTCATCATGAACAGACCTAACTACTTTTTCAAATCTTTGGTAAGATGGATTATCACCTGTAAATTTACTAAGGTCTAAAACTATAATAGCTGTTTTAATAAAATCATACAAAATAGTAACTACTTCATCATTAGATATTACATTCATCATACTTACAGGTTTTGACATCAAATTAATAAAATCAATTCTCTCTTGTACTAAACGTATCAGTTTTTGATTTTTCTCATGGTCTATCTGTTTTGCATATTCTATTGCTCTAGATAAAATAAACTCTGTCTCACATTCCTTAATACTATTAAGCAATCTTCTAATTTTAAACAAAGTTTCTTTATTATACCGAATCAATCGTTTGGAGAATTTCTCTAAATTATCTATATCAATAATATCCTCCAATTCTTCTACATACTTATGATATTTCCGATTAATATCTTCTTTATCAATTACTAAGCCTGTAAGAGAACCTTCATTTTCTCCATTTTCATTCAGGTCAGCTTCTAATTCTTTTATGTAAGCTTCAATAGTATTATCATATTCTTGCTCAATATCTACAAAATCCACAATATATCCGTATTTATACACTTTACCAGTAGGTGATTTATATGGTCTATTCACACGAGAAATCGTTTGTAATAAACTTTGTGCATGAGGTTCTCTTAATAAATACATCTTTTTCAATCGCTTAACATCATATCCTGTAGTTAACATAAAATTAACAATAAGAATATCTGGAGTTAATGTATCTCTAAAATCAATCTGATTATTTTTGTTAATCTGTGCTTGTGCAGGGTCATTAACCTCTGTTATAACTAATCCCGTTGATAATTTAGAATTTTTCTTAAACCATTCATGAACTTTGTGAGCCTGTGGATTAGTTCTGCAAACAATCATTCCTCCTATAGTATTATCTGCATTCTGTAAACGAAAATTGTTAAAATCCCTTTCTATAAATGCACCTAAACATGATACATAAGCACATGACTCATATACATCCTTATCATTTAGTTTGCTATCTTCAATCTCCAAATTCTTTTTAATTTCACTTTTTGCTACAGTATCAATATTTTCTTTTTTAATACGCAGTGTATATCCATCTGCAATAGATTTATCATAAAAATATTTATGAATATAATCACCAAATTTAAGATTAGAACGTTCTTTCTTTGTCAATAATGGAGTTCCTGTTAA
>CALASV010000097.1 GCA_937888895.1 uncultured Clostridia bacterium
TTGTTTGTGATGATGGTATGTTTATTGCTTGTGATGATGAAGTAAAAGACCATGTAGTTATGCGTAGCAATCTTTCTAGTGCTGCATTTGGTGGAGAAGGATTATTCAATTTATGTTTAGAAGGTAATGGATTAGTTGTATTAAATTCTCCATGTCCAAAAGAGGAACTGTATGAAATTGTACTTCAAAATGATGTGGTTAAGATTGACGGTAATCATGCTGTATGTTGGTCAAAATCTTTAGAGTTCACAGTAGAAAAATCAGGGAAATCATTGATTGGTTCGGGAGTTTCAGGAGAAGGACTTGTGAATGTTTATCGTGGAACTGGTAAAATTTTGATGTCACCTTTACGTTAGTTAAAAGATAGTTTAAAATAGTAGGGTAATCGATGTAAATTTTTTATTAGTAGGAGCAAAATTTGAAGAATTACCATTATAAATAATTAAAATATTAGTAGAAGATTTAAAGCAAATAAAAGTATAGTACATTTAGGAAGACAGGAAATCTTAGGTGATATAAGATTTTCTGTCTTTTTTGATGGAAATTGAAAAATATAAAAAGATGAAACAAGTAAGAAATTTATTGATAAGGAGAATCGAATGGAAGTAGAACAACAGAAAAAACAATATAAAGAAAATGAAGTCGAAGAAATTCAATCCTTGATAAAGCATATGCAACAACAAGGAAGAAACGAAACTTCACAAGAGTTATTACAAGTAGCACAGTATTTTAAAGAAATGCAAAAACAATTTAATATAATGACAAAGGAATTACAAGAAGTACGGCAACAATTATCAAATTTTCAACAAGGACAACCAAGAAAACAAGTAGAAGAAAGCATACAAGAAGTATCAAATCTTCAGAAAACAATGATAAATTTATCAGAAAAGATATCTATAGGAAAAAATCATTTAAAAGATGTAGTAGAACAAGCAATCTTTGTTTTTAGAGAAAAAGGAAAAGAAGAAATGAACAAAATTCTTCAAAAAGGAATTTCCCAAATGAAATCAGCAGTATTAGAAAGTAGAGAACAAATGACTACTACACTTGCTGAATATCAAAAATTGGCTAGTAAAGTAGATAGTATAGGAGAAGAATTAAAACAGATAGGCACTAGTATAGGAAATATAGGAAGATTAGTTGCTGGAAAAGATACAAAGGAAATATCAAAAGAAAAACAAGGGGTTGGAATTACAAGAGGTATCAATCAACCAATCAAAAAGCATATCTTGTCACTGCAACAAAAATTAGAACGTACTGATAGAATATTAGGAAAGTTAGATAAAATATCGAAAGATTTAGGCAAAGAAACAAAGCAAGAACAACGAGTATCGATTCAGGAAAAGTTATCAAAAAAGAAAGAAGTGGTAGAACAAAAGAAATCAGTAAAGAAAAAAGAACAAATAAAAGGTAATGGATTAAAAGAGAAAGGAAAACAACAAGAAGTATATCTATAATAGTGATATTTATGCTAGGTTTAGTTATATTCTGTATAGGTATTATGTATAAATATAGCATAATAAATTTTTATGTTTAAGTTTTTATAAAGTTTATTCACAATCGTATTTTACTATGGTAAAATGAAATAAAAATATAAATTTATATAGGTGAAGTATGGAAAAAAATTTTATGTGTAAAACGTTAATTGCTACTTATAAAGATGATACAATATTTTTAGATGGTCCTCATATAAGTAGATTTGATTTAGAAAAAAGAGAAAAATTTCATATTATAATTGAACAAAATGGTATTAGAAAAATTACGGTAATATCAGAAAAAGATGTTATGGTAAATGATTTGATTTCTATTTTTTCAAGAATAGAAAGATTAATGATGCTATTTGATGGTGCTTTTATCAATCTTTCAAAAATTGAATTTACAAATTCAGATGAAACGGAGGAGAATAGATTACATATGATGGCTGAACATTATATGAGAAATAGACTATCATATTTTAATTCTGCAGATTTTTGTGATGTATGTATGGATAAAATGATAGATTTTCAAGAGACTTTTACTCCAGAATTATTTGGAAGATGGGAAAAAATACTAGAAGAATTAGACATTGTTCATCAAATGTATTTATATTCTGTTAGTAAAAGTCGATTACCTGTAGATATAAAGTGTGCTTTTTTAATTGAATTAGCAGAACCTTTGGTGGAAGTTGTGAAACTTTATACAAATAAATTTGAAATATTAGTTCCTGGAAATAAAGGTACAACTTTAAAATGTTGTTTGAAAGCATTAATTGAAGAATATGGACAAGATATTTTTAAAGAAGAATTGTCTAGTAATAATTATGAAGCTTTTCTTGCAACAATGGTTAATAGTAGGGTTAGAATAATGCATATTAAACGTAAGCAATCTAAAAATTATTTTAATGGTAATGAATCTGTATTATATTCGTTAAAAATGAGTTTATTGTATCGAAAAATAATATTTGAACTTTTGCAATTTGACAGTGAGAAATATGAAGAAAATTTAAAAAAATGTGTATCTAGATTGAATAAATGGAATGATTGTTTAGAACGGTTTATGATAAAATTATCTGAGAATAATTAAGAAATAAAAAAATGGTTATCTTTTCAAAAAAAATTAGATAGTTGTTTTTAATATTTTTAAGAGTTTATCTGAATTTTTAGGAGTTTAAAATTCATTCTATTATATTTTTAATTATTCTAGTAGAATAATTTCATTATTGTGTTAACAGTTATAAAGAAAAAAGAATAGTAATTTTATTTATACCTAATATTTGTCAAAGAGAATAGAGAAAAGAAAGATAAGTGCTGGTGGGAGAAAAGAGGAGCGAATTGTCTTAGTACGGAGCTCTGGCGAAGTACTTAGACAGCTCCTCTGTCTTTTTGCCACCAGCACCGTTAGGGAGTGAAAGAAACTATAAATGAGCAAATTTAAAAATATATACAAAATCATCAAATAAACATAATACTTGCATAGGTTGATTTTCACAAAAATATGATTATGCTTTTGTGAGTTTTGTACAAAAAACATCTTCTAAAATTTAATCAAAAATAATTTAACTCAAATTGCATTTGTGCAATTTTTAGTATTTGCTCATTCATAGTACAAAATATAAAATAGCCAAAATGTTTTTACTAGTTAGTATGCACAAAAACATAGATGTGTTTTTATAAATCTTGTACAAAAAATGTTTTCGGAATCTAATTCAAAATAATTCGATTCAAATTGCATTTGTACAATTTTTTAAATTTGCTCAATTATAGAAAGAAAGATAAAAGATGTCAAAAGCTAAAAAGAAAAGGTAGGGAATTTATTTATAATACTAATCATGGTAGAAGTCAAAAAAGCAAGGAAGTTATTTATTATGCTAAGGTTTATGGAGAAAAAAAGGATAGAACTATTATTTATACCTAAAGGTTATAAAAGAAAATAGGGTAGAAAAAAACAGGTGCAAGGCGAGAAAGTAGAGGAGCGAATTGTCTTAGTACGAGCGTAAGCGAAGTACTTAGACAGCTCCTCTGTCTTTTTTGCGCCGGCACCGTTCGGGAGAGAAAGGAGGAGAAGTGAAAGGGAACAGTGTAAAAAATTAAATTCTATCGCTAGGAATTGTGTATAGGGTTAGATGATTTTCGTTTCGGTAGTCATGGAAAGGAGATGGTGTAGATGCGAAACGGGAAGTCGTAAAACAGGCGAATGGCGAGGGAAGAAGGAAGCGTTTTAACAGAGGTAGGTGCTTTAGCATCCTACCTTTGTTTGCTTCCTGTTCCTTCTTCGCCAGAGCCGTCACTGGTCAAAACATTTTCAAAAATATTTTTAGAAGAAAAGTAGGAAAAAAGAGAATTAGGTCAGAGTAAATGAAATTTGAAAATAACTTTGTTTCTTTAAGAATGCAGAGTGTTTTATTACTTATGTAATAAGATAAAAAATAAAAATTCTAGGAAGTGTTTGTTTGGTGTTCTACTAGAACAGCAATAAAATAATGAAAATTTGGAGGAGAACCAATGCGATATAATTTGAAAAAGAATCAAAAACGATGGGCAACGCTTTTACTTGCGTTGTTTTTTTGTATGTATTATTTGGTAACACCATTGACAGCAAGTGTGGTACCAGAAGCGATTGTATATGGAAATACTACAGTAGCGACAGGCAGTGCGTTAGGTGTAAGTGGAAATTATAAAATAACAAATGAATATTCCAATTATTTGTTGGTGAATGGAAGTTCGGAACAAGAAGTTATTGTAAAAACAGGGGAAGAAGTCACGATAACGGTATTGCCTATAGAATTATTTACTGAGGGTGGCTATCATAAAGAAAGTGTAGAAGCGTTATGTAATTATGAAGTATTACAGGAAGATGGAAGTGAAGTTTTGGTTGCTTTGGATGGTACATTTGTAATGCCTAAAGGAAATCTTTCTATTGAAGTTACAATGATTACGTTATATCAAGTTCATATAACAGCATCTCCTGTAGCAGAAACTTCGGTGCGATTAGTAAGAAATGGCTATACGCTGTTGGATAGTTTGCAAACGGAGTGGTCGAGTGCATCGGGAGGTGGAAGTGTAGATTTGTATGCTGCCGAAGGAGATAGACTTACTTTTGGCGTGGTGAGTACAGATGATGAATGGAATCAGTATTATAAAACGTATGTCGGTGGTGGTGGAACTTCGTATGAAGATTATAATCATGGAGATACGTTTGTAGTACCAGCATCGAAATGTGTGTTTAATACGGTATCTGGTTATCGAGTAACTGCGTATGAATATACGACAAACGAAGCTCCTGTCGTAGAACGGGGTGAAATTATCGTACAAGGAAGTGCAAACTATGTTGCAGGAGAACGAGGAACGATTCAATGTTCGGATAAAATTGAAAATTATAAAGATTTTACGTTAGTGGCAAATGCAGAAGTAGGGTATCAATTAGGAGAATTATCTGTTTTTTATCATAATGGTTCAGAGTATGTGCCAACAACTTATACTTATAACGAAAGTATAGGAATAGTGAAAGTATCTGTCAATGCACCAATTGTAGTCTACTATACGTTTCAGGAAGTGCCAAAACAGACGTATATGATAACGAATGAAACTTTGTTAGACGATGGCAGTGCTTGGGTTGTGGTCAATGGTTCTAAAGAAGAACATCAAACAATAGAAGAAGGAAGTGTAGTGAATGTTGCGATAGAGCAAACAAAACGAGGTTCTTTGGAAGTAACAGCACTTTGTAGTTATATTGTAGTAGATGAAGTAAGAACTGTATTATATCGAGGAACAGAAGATGGCACATTCATAATGCCTTCTGGAGATGTGTTTATTCAAGCAGAAACGGAAATTTTATATCCGATAACAGCAAGGCGTTCTAACGATACGGATTATACTGTTACAGTAGAGAGAACTGGTTATAGCACGATAGAAGATTTTGCTAATGAACTTATTGTACAAACTTCCGATAGAGAGCGTTCTCAGTATTTATATGTGAAAGAAGGAGATAAAGTAACGGTTTCTAGTGGAGTGGATAGTCCAGACGATACGAGCCGTACTCGTTGGACGATTACTGGAGTACGTTATCCAAATATTCCATTGTATATGCAATCAATTAGTTATTTATTTCAGACCAAATATTTCTTTATGCCTGCTGATAGCGTAACGATTAGTGCTGGGCAGAAAACATTTCCTGGTTATAATCTTTTTATCAATACAGATAATTGTGAAGAATATGAAACGAATCCAATCTATGGGTACTCTCCAAAGTATATACAAAAAATAGAAGAATGGACCTGGCATAGAGATGGCGATAGCAGTCTGCCACAATTCGTTGGATTAGAAGCCGAAGAAGGTTATGCGATTGTAGCTGTGATGTATGGAGATGCGACCACACAAGGAGAATGGGACGAAGAAGGTGTAGGTACATTATTAAATTTTGGTGCAGACAGTACAACGGAAGAAGTAGCCATTGAAACGGTAATAGAAAAGGATATTTTATTTATTACATATTGTAGAGAACTTCCCTATCAAGTGCTTGTAGATAATCGAGAAACAGAAAAAGGAATTATTACAGCAACGAATGAAGAAAATCTTGTTACATTGACTATAAAAGCAGAAGATGGATTTCGATTACAAGGATATGATGTTTATGAAGGTTATGCAATTGAAGATATCATAACAGATAATCTCTTAGCGACAGGAATGACAGAAGTTAATTTTGATATTTCTGACTTTGATACCGAAGAACAATTCGATGAGTTTGATGAAGTGATTGTAGAAAAAAATATTGTAAAAGGTATTATTTTAGTGCCTACGTTTGAAGTAGACCCGAATTATCATGTACATGATTGGGTAGCAAAGAAAATTGAGCCAACCTGTACAGAAGTTGGTCTTTCTTGGGAAGAATGTAGTTGTGGAGTGAAGCAAGAAGAAGCCGAACTTTCCGAATTAGGACATGATTTTATAGAAACAGACAGAACGGAAGCTACTTGTACAGAAAATGGTGTCATAGAAAAAACTTGTAGTAGATGTAACAAAGTAGAACAAGAAATCGTTCAAGCAAATGGTCATGTTTGGGAAGAAAAAGAAGTAGTAGCTTCTTGTGAAGTAGAAGGAAAAACGTATGAAGAATGTAGTAATTGTCATACGATTCAAAACGAAGTGACAGTACCACCACTTTCTCATCAAATGTCCGAATGGAAGATAGAAGTGAAAGCTTCTTGTGTTACGGATGGTTTACAATCCCAAGAATGTATACGATGTGGAAAAAGAGTAGAAGAAACGATATCTGCTACAGGACATGAAATGCAAGAAGTTGGACGTACCGAAGCTAGTTGTACGGTAGATGGTGTTATAACTAAAGAATGTTCTAAATGTGAAGTAAAAGAAGATATTATTATTGAAGCAACAGGACATGGAGCAACTTATCAAGTCATTATACTAGAGCCAACGGTAGAAACCGAAGGAAGTTATGAAGAACGATGTAGCATTTGTGATGAAGTATTATTTACAGGAACTATAGAAAAAATCGCATTACAATATGAAAAAGAATTTACAATAGATAAAGAACCAACTTGTACAGAGAGTGGAAGTAAATCCAAACATTGTATCACAGAAGGGTATGAAGATTTCAAAATCGAAGTAACCGAAATTTTACCACTAGGACATGAAGCAGAAGAACAATGGAAAGTGACAGTAGAAGCCATTTGTACAAACAAAGGAGTAGAAGAAAAACATTGTTTGCGATGTAGAGAAGTCTTAGAAAGTAGAGAAATTTCAGCGTTAGGGCATGAACTGACCGAATGGAGTATAGTTACAGAACCTACTTGCATGACAGAAGGTGAAAAACAAAAGGAATGTATTCGGTGTGACTATAAAGAGGTAGAATTACTGTCAGCAACTAGACATGAAATGCAAGAAGTTGGACGTGTTGAAGCAAGTTGTACAGTAGATGGTGTTATAACCAAAGAGTGTTCTAAATGTAAAATAAAAGAAGATGTTATTATTGAAGCAAAAGGACACGGTGTAACTTATCAAGTCATTACACTAGAACCAACACCAGAAAGCGAAGGCAGTTATGAAGAACGATGTAGTATTTGTGATGAAGTATTAGCTACAGGAACAATAGAAAAAATCGCATTAGAGTATGAGAAAGAATTTACAGTAGATAAAGAACCAACTTGTACTGAAAGTGGAAGTAAATCCAGACATTGTATAATCAAAGGATATGAAAACTTAAAAATAGAAATAACGGAGATTTCGCCATTAGGACATGAAGTAGAAGAATGGAAGGTAACTGTAGAAGCTACTTGCACTACAAATGGAATAGAAGAAAAGCACTGTTTGCGATGTGGAGAAATGCTAGAAACTAGAGAAATTTCTGCATTGGGGCATGAGTATGCTATTCTTGTGAAAGAAAATGCTACTTGTACGGAAAATAGTTACATAACGAAAGAATGTAAACGATGTGGAGATAAGGTAACAGAAACAATAGAAGCGAAAGACCATGGCAATACTCATCAAGTAGTAGTAACTCCACCAACATATGAAAGAGAAGGTGTTTATGAAGAAATTTGTAATGATTGTGGTATGGTATTGGGTACAGGAATTATTCCCAAACTGGAGTTAGTATATAGTGAAAACTGGACCATAGATAAAGAACCGACTTGTACGGAAAGTGGAAGTAAGTCGAAACATTGTATGACAGAAGGCTATGAAGATTTCAAAATAGAAGTGACAGAATTACCAGCATTAGGTCATGACATGGTAACAGAAGACTATGGAGAAATTACTTGTACTACAGATGGAGGAATATATGCGAAATGTACGAGATGTGATTATGTAGAAGATAACAGAAGTAGTGCATTAGGTCATGATTGGAACGAGGGAACTTACACAGCTCCTACGTTAGAAAGTAATGGTTATATGACTTATACTTGTAAGAGATGTGGAGAAACAAACGTAGTTTGGGATAATCCAAGTACGATGTTGATACCAACGAAAAAACCAGAGCCAACGATTACAAGTATGCCAAAACCAACAGTAACACTAACAATAACGGAACAACCAAAAGTTACAAGTACACCCAAACCAACAGTAACACCGACAATAGCAGAAAAGCCAAAGGTGACAGAAGTACCAAACATAACACAAGGAGTAACAGCAACGATTAGTCCCGTACCAAGTGGTGTAATAAAGCCAACAGTGACAATAACGCCAATCGTAAGTCCAAGCATTACTATAATTCCAACAGAGGCAATAAAAGCAACAATTACACCAACTCCAAGTGAAGCAATAAAAGCAACAGTTACACCAACTCCAGGTGAAGTAATAAAAATAACAGTTACTCCAATCCCAAGCGAAGCAGTAAAAGTAACCATTACACCGACTCCAAGCGAACCAATTAAAGTAAGTGTAACACCAATAGTAAGTGAAATAATAACTCCAACTATAATTCCAAAACCAACTGGAGATAATAAAATAACTGTTACACCATATCCAAGAGAATCAATCACTCCAACAGTAACACCAAAAATAACAGTGGAAATTACTCCAACCGAATCACCACAACCAAGTGAACATGCTGAGGTGACAGAAGTTCCAACTCCAACAGAAAAATTAGAAGTAACAGTAACTCCAAAACCAAAGAAAGAGATAACTCCAACGATAATAGAAACAGAAAAATGGATAACACAACAAGATAATGTAAGATGGGTAAATTTCTTATGGATTATTATTTTAGTATGTCTTATTTGTATATTATATTTTCTACTATTATTTTTCTGTAACAGAAAACAATTTCATGGTATTTTTGAAGATACTTTAATATCAGGAACAAAAGAAAAGGGCAAGAAGAATGAGAAAACAAAAGAAACTTGGTTTGTTCCTGAATTAGTGGAGAAAGTAAATCGTGGAGAAATTATAATAGAAACATACATAAAAACATTAAAGCATTGTGGTGTCAGTACAATATTCCCAAGAGATACGAAGATGAAGATTGTTATCAATGAAGAAGTTGTAATATTAGATGCTAATGAGAAAAAACTATTTGAGATTCTTCAAAAAGCAAAATGGAATGTAAATGTAACAATTATTTCTGATAAAAAAGAGATATGTATTAATTTAGTGTATTATAAAAGATAAGAAATTTAAATTGTGTTAATATGTAGGAAAGATATATTTTTATAAAAATTTCTAAATGACTAGTTTTAGAATGTAAAATAGATAGTATTTTCAAGTTTAATTGATTAAAATACAGTAGTCACTAGGTATTGTCCTTGTGATTGCTGTATTTTTTTATAAAAATTAAGAGAGTCTTTATTAAGCAAGTGTAAAGTAAAATAGTAATTTAATTAATATGAATATTTGTTGGTAGAAACTTTATTTTTGAATAAATTTAAATAAAGTTTTATGAAAAGATGTTATTGTTTTGAGATTAAATTGATAAGTTAGAACTTAAAATGATTGATATATATTTTTTTAGAGTTGATAATAGAACTTATAAACGATATAATTATATGGTATAACAACAGAAAGGAAGGATCTAAATGAATAAAGTCGATATGATAGAGCAGACTATCTTTGAAACAAAAAAAGATTTGATGAAGATAATTCTTTCTGATAAAACAACGGGATTATTTATTAGATGGACAACAAATATATATAGTGAAAATGGTCCAGAGTATGTTGCTAGTCAAGAAATTAAACCAGAGTTAATTACAGGGAAAAATATAAATTTAATACAACCAAGAGTTGCGAAAAGACAAGAGGAACAAGTTAAACGTACAAGGGAAAAAGCAGAAGTATTTACTCCGGCGTGGTTATGCAATAGACAAAATAATTTAATAGATGAAGAATGGTTTGGAAAAAGAGATGTTTTTAATTATGCCATAGATGGTGGTTGGATAACCAATACTAATTCTATAGGTTTTCCAAAAGGTAAGAATTGGAAACAATATGTAGATGCACGTAGATTAGAAATTAGTTGTGGAGAAGCACCTTATTTAGTTAGTAGATATGATATGGTGTCTGGAAATTATATACCAATAGGAGAAAGAATAGGACTTTTAGATAGAAAACTTCGTATAGTTAATGAAAATACAAATGATGAAGAAGAATGGTTTACATGGACAAAACGAGCATTTCAGAGTATTTATGGTTATGATTATCAAGGAGATAATGTTTTTCTTGCACGAGAAAATTTACTTTATACTTTTATTGAAAATATAGTAGAAAAATTTGAATGTAAACCTACATTGATACAATTAAAGCAAATTGTTAATATTATTGTATGGAATATTTGGCAAATGGATGGGTTGACAATGACGGCACCATATAGCGAAGCAGAACCATTATATGAACAAATGACAATATTTGATTATTTAGGAGAATGTAAAAAAGAGAGAAGTACTATTCCTTGTAGAATATATGATTGGCGAGCTAATTGTAGTTTAGAATTTCGTTCGATGGTGAATGGAGAAAAATAATATGGAAATAACATTTAAAAACGCGTTTGAATATAAAGTGATTTATGTATTTACAATTGAAGATGAGGTACACAAAGGCTTGGTGAAAATAGGTGATGCTACGTTACATACAAATTTACCAATAGACCAATTAACACCTGGAAGTAAAGTTTTAAATCAAGCAGCATTGAAGCGAATAAAAGCATACACTAATACTGCTGGAGTAACTCCACAATTACTTTATTCAGAAATTGCTATAAGAACAATACAAGGAAAAGATGGAACACCACAATTTCAAGCTTTTCGGGATTATCAAGTACATAATGTGTTAAGAAATTCTGGAATTAAAAATGTACAGCCAGGAGCATCTTCAGGCAAAGAATGGTTTCCTATAGGAATTGAGACTGCTAAAGCTGCAATTAATGCAGTAAAACTTAATTTTTCTAATCTTAGTAATTCTGGTATTGTGAAATATACTCCTGTTATTTTCAGACCTGAGCAAATAGAATGTATTGAAAGAGTTGTGAGACATTTCAAGACTGCTGATAAATTTTTGATTAATGCAAAAATGAGGTATGGAAAAACTTTTGTATCTTTGGAGATTGTAAAGAGATGTAAATTCAAAAAAACAATAATTCTTACACATAGACCAGTTGTTGATATTGGTTGGTATGAAGATTTTAAGAAGATTTTTAATGAGATAGACGATTATATATATGGTTCAAAAGCAACAGGATATACATTAGACCAGTTGTTAACAACAGGAAAGCAATTTATTTATTTTGCATCAGTGCAGGACTTACGAGGATCAACTCAGGTTGGAGGAAAACATGATAAAAATGATATGGTGTTTGAAACTAAATGGGATTGTGTAATAGTGGATGAAGCTCTTGAAGGAACTACAACAGCTTTAGGAGAAGATACTGTAAAAGCAGTTGTGAAAGAAGAACATGGAACAAAATTTCTTGCTCTTTCAGGAACACCATTCAATATTTTAGATGGATATGAAAGTAATTCCATATATACTTGGGATTATATTATGGAACAGGAGTGTAAATCAGAATGGGATAAAGTTCATTTTGGCGATTATAATCCATATGATGAATTACCAGAACTTCGTATTTATACATATTCGTTAGGAGATATTTTGAAGAACAGTAATTATATTACGCTTGAAGATAAGGCATTTAATTTTCATGAATTTTTTAGAACCTTTACTGGAAATTTTAGTATTGATCATTGTAATATGCCGATAGATGCACAAGTAGGTGATTTTGTACATGAATCAGATGTAATGTCTTTTTTAAATTTGCTGACAAAAACGGATGATAATAGTTTATATCCTTATTCAAATGATGAATATAGGAATCTTTTTAAACATTCATTATGGATACTTCCAGGAATCAAAGAAGCGAAAGCTTTAAAAAAATTAATGATGAAACATTCAGTATTCGGAAATGGTTTGTTTGATATTGTAAATGTGGCGGGTACAGGTGATGAGGAAGAACGTTCTGAAGATGCTTTAACAAAAGTTCGTAAAGCAATTGAAGATGCAAAGAAAAATGATATGTATACAATTACACTTTCATGTGGAAAACTTACAACGGGTGTTACAGTAAAAGAATGGACAGCAGTATTTATGCTTGCAGGTTCGTATTCGACATCAGCAGCAAATTATTTACAGACGATTTTTAGAGTACAATCTCCATGTAATGATGGAGGAAAAATAAAAGAAACTTCATATGTATTTGATTTTGCTCCAGATCGAACATTAAAGATGATATCAAATGCTGTTTCAATTTCTACTAAAGCTGGAAGAACTAAAATTGAAGATAAAAATATTATGGGGAAATTTCTTAACTATTGTCCTGTAATTGCGATATCTGGTTCAGAAATGAAAGAATATAGTGCGAATAAACTTCTTCAACAATTAAAACGAGCATATGCTGATAAAGTTGTATATAATGGTTTTGATGATGTAGCTTTGTATAATAATGAATTACTAAAATTACAAGATGTAGATATTGAAAAGTTTAATAAGTTAAAAGGTATAATTGGTAAATCTAATGCTACGTCTAAAATAAAAGATATAACTATAAATCAGCAAGGTTTAACAGATGAGGAATATGAAGAAGTTGAGAAATTAGGGAAAAAGAAAAAGAAAGAACTTACTTTGGAAGAGAAGAAACGATTGGAAGAACTTAAAGCAATTAAAAAATTGCGAAATGATGCTATTTCTATTTTAAGGGGTATTTCTATTCGCATACCATTATTGATTTATGGAGCAGATATACCATATGATGAAGAAATAACACTTGATTGTTTTATAGATATGGTAGATGATTCATCATGGGAAGAATTTATGCCAAAGGGTATTACAAAAAATATTTTTCGTGAATTTCAGAAATATTACGATGAAGAAGTATTTATTGCAGCGGGGAAAAAAATAAGAAATATAGTAAAAGAAGCTGATACACTTGACCCAACAGAACGTGTTCAAAAAATTTCTTCTTTGTTTAATTATTTTAAAAATCCAGATAAGGAAACTGTACTTACTCCTTGGCGTGCAGTAAATGCACATTTATCAGAATGTATTGGAGGTTGGGATTTTTTTGGAGAAAGTCATCAAAATGAAGATATTTTAGAAGAACCTCGTTTTGTTGAACAGGATAAAGTAACAAATATAATATTTGAGAATGAAGATGTTCAAGTTTTAGAATTGAACTCTAAAACAGGTTTATATCCATTGTATATGACATATAGTGTATATCGCAGAAGATTAAAAAGTTTGAAAAAATTGGATTTATCTATAGAAGATAAACAGAAAATATGGGTAGAAACTATTCAAAAAAATATTTTTATAGTTTGTAATACGCCGATGGCAAAAGCAATTACTCAAAGAACTTTGACGGGATTTACAGGAGTAAAAATTAATGCTCATTATTTTGATGATTTGATTAATACCATGAAAAATAAACCTCTTCAATTTATAGAGAAAGTGCAAAAGCAATCATACTGGAAAAAGGGGAATGGAAAAATGACGTTTGATGCAATTGTAGGAAATCCACCATATCAGTTACAATATAGTGATGGTTCAGGTTGTGCAACACCACTTTATAATCATTTTGTTGATGTGTCAAAACGGATAGATGTGAAATATATTTCTATGATTATGCCTGCCAAATGGTATTCCGGTGGTAAAGGCCTAGATTTATTTAGAGCAGATATGCTCAATGACAATCACATTTGCAAGTCCCAGTGTTAAGATTTTGTAATGAATCAAAGCGAGCATGGCGGTGCTGATGTTGTCCTTGAGGTTGCAGGTGCAGACTCGACTTTCAGGCT
>CALASV010000098.1 GCA_937888895.1 uncultured Clostridia bacterium
TATATTTTTCAGGGTGAAAATAGTGGCAAGATAAGAAATACTGATTTGGTAGATTATCATTTTGTGGGCACAATTCTTAAAATTTATTTAAAATGGAAAAATGAAAAATTATTTATTTTTTATTCACTAACATAAAATTAATGGCAGAAATAGTAATGCATGACTGCTATTGATTATTTATATGTACGGATTTTAATAATAAAAAATTGAAGTGATTTACTTCGGAAAGGATGCAATATGAAAGAATCTTATATGACAATCAAAGAATTTTGCGAACGGTTACAAATCAGTCAGTCAACAGTTTATAGAATGATAAAAAGCGGGATGATTCCGGCAATTAAATTTGGACGGTATTGGAAGATACCCAGAAGTGTGTTTGATAACATACGATAGACTTTATAAATTAAGAAACAAGATAGATTATTTACAAGTAAGCTGCTTTTACAGATTCCTTTTAAATAGTGAAAAATGGAATTTTGTAATGAACAATTCAGTGATTTTCAGTTATTGATTATTCAAAATAAAAAGAATATATTTATAAATAATTTGAAATATGGGGAGGCAGTTCTATGAGCAGTAACTTTTGGGATAAGGCAAATAGTGTATATAATGCGGTAGGGAATTTTGCAGTAAAACGTAGTGAAGAAATGCAGGCAGATTTTAAAAGAAAATTAAGAACAAAGTCAAATGATGAACTTGAGTATATGTCGAAAAATATGGATGATTCGTCAGTGCTAAAACCTATGATTTATGAAGAAATGCAAAGAAGAGGAATGTAAGAGTGATTTTTCTGCTTTTTGTAAAGTGAATAAAATTTGGTGAGACGGTTAGAAGTTTATAATTGGGGTACGAGAGCAAAATGGGTATAGGAATAAGCAGTAATTATATTAACGAAGAAGGATATACAAGATGTGTATCTTGTAGAAAAAAGATTTTTATAAAAATACACCACATTTAGATGTATTTCGAGAAGCAGTAGAATATAGTAAACATTCCCTTTGTTATAATGGTGATATTTGTACATTAGAGGATTTTATTCGTATCAAAGAAATGTTTCCAACGGTGGAAAAAATAATGATAGGGAGAGGGCTTCTTACTAATCCTGTTTTAGTTCAACAATTACAAGCGTATGAACAATGTATGGAACAGGGAGAAGAATGGAAAGGATATACGATAGATTTTCAGCGTTTAAAACAGTATCATAATACATTATTTGAAAAGTATATCGAGCAAATGTCTGGTGATACGAATGTATTATTTAAGATGAAAGAACTTTGGGTATATTTAGGACGAATGTTTCCAGAAGAAGAACGACAAGTGAAAAAAATTAAGAAGGCAAATAAATTGGCAGAATATGAGAAAGTAACAAAAGAGTTTTGGGAGTTTTTGATGTAAAAAATCGGGAGTATAAGTGACTCCCGATTTTTTTCAATAGATAAGTTTTTTAGGATGAATAAGCACAAAGAAGTTCTGTTAAAGCAAGAAATACTGTTTTACTAATGTCAAGTTCTGCAAGGCGAGTTAGAATGCATTCTGTAGGTTCACCACTAGCAACAGCCCAGTAAATTTCATCTTTTAAAAGGGATGGAACATATTCTAAATGTTCAATTAAGTCTTGTAATCTTTCTAAACAATTATTTTTTGATTCGGTTACATCATGTAATATAATTTGAATTTCATCGTTTACATTTTCTAAAGAAATACAAAGTACTCCATTTTCATAGTATTTAGAAAATTCTTTTGTTGTTCCATTTTCCGTTACAGAAATATTAGAAATATCTTCAAGTCCAATAAATTCGATATCAAAATTTCTATTTGGAGTTGCAAGAGAAGTATCGCCAGTTGGTTTTCCAATAATAAATTCAGGACAATTACTCCAAAGTAAGTCAAACTTTGTAGTAACAAAGTGTCCAGTTTGATAATCATTAGAAATTCCATCATCTTCATATAAAGTAAATGTATTATTATCTCCGGAAAATACTTTTATTTTCATGTTTTGTGGGTTTTCTACATCGTTGACATGAGTAAGTTTTGCCATAGGAATAATACCACCTGCTTTCACAAGAACAGGCATTTCATACAAATTACGGTACATTGTAATGGTACGATTACCACTATATTTGTAATGGTTAAAGAAATCATACCATATACCATTTGGAAGAAATACTTTTGTACTACCCATCGTTGTTTCTTTATCGTGAGGCTGTGTAATTGGAGCAACGAGAAATTCACTTCCAAATGTAAATTCATTTCGCATACGATATATAGTATCTATCTTCCAATTGTAATATAATGGTTGTACGAGTGGTTCCCCTTCGATAGAAGCTTTATAGTTCATAGTGTAAAGGTAAGGAATTAATTCATGGCGTAATTTTAAAAACTTTTTCATAGAAATTTCGGAAACTTTATTGTATTTCCAAGGTTCTTTTCCAAGAAAACGACTTGCTGTACTATGTAAACGATTAATAGGAGAAAATACACCAAGTTGAAACCAACGGGTAATGAGTTCTTCGTCACGATGACCACCCCAGTGACCACCAATATCGTGGCTCCACCAACCGTAACCAATATTAGAAGCACAAGCTGTAAAATATGGTTGAAAATCTAATGATGCCCATGAAATAACGGTGTCACCTGAAAAACCAGTTGGATAACGATGACTTCCAGGACCAGCATAACGAGAGAAAATAAGCCCTCGTTTATTATCTTTTTGATTATCTATATAATGGAAGTGATTTAACATCCAAAGTGGGTCAATTCCTGCAAGTTTTGTTGTGTTGCCCTGTTGCCAGTCAATCCACCAAAAATCAACACCTTCTTGTTCTAATGGGTGATGAAGATGAGTAAAATAATTCTCTAAAAATGTTGGATTTTCAATTTCAAATGGAATGGAAGGCTCATTTGTTGTATCAACATTCATTGCATTTGCCATATCTTTGTATGCTTTTTCATGAGCACCAACGCCTTCTTGTGGATGTAAGTTAAGGCTTGTTTTCATACCTTCTTCATGTAAAAATGCAAGGAATTGTTCATGGTCTGGGAATAAATCTTTGTTCCATGTGTAACCTGTCCAACCAGTTCCATATTTACCATCAATTGCAACATAGTGCCAATCCATATCAATGACAGCAACGCTAAATGGAACTTCTTCCTTCTTAAAGCGTTTCATTAAGGAAGTATATTCTTCCTGTGTGTACGCATGATATCTACTCCACCAGTTTCCAAGTGCAAATCTTGGAAGCATCGGTGTGTTTCCACTCAAATAATAAAAATCTCTTAATGCTTCCTTATATTCATGTCCATACCCAAAGAAATACAGATCCTGTACACCCTTTTTTCTTGGTTCAATCCATCCATCTTCCAGTAAGATATGAGACTTACTATCATCAATTACTTCGAATCCTGTGAAAGACACAATTCCAGACTCCAAAGGAATCGCACCATCTGCCTCATCAAGGGTTCCCCGAAGCTTCGGGAGAAAATCTGGCACCTTCACTTCTCCATATCTCCACATACTAAAATAGTTACTTAAGTTTCCCTTCACCTGAATAGTCAATCCATTTGCAGAAAATGCCTTCTCGTTATATTTCAAGTAAAGTCGTGATGTGTGAACTTCTATTCCTTCTTCTGTTCTCACCACGCGATAGTCTGTTTTCGGAAAATCTCTGTA
>CALASV010000099.1 GCA_937888895.1 uncultured Clostridia bacterium
TTAACGAACTAGCATTCAATAACGATGGTAAAAAAGATAAAGATAGTAATCAGACTTCGGGTACATTACTATCTCCATCACCATCAGGAGATGGTTCTTCTGATGAAATGGCAACACCAACAGCTACCGAAACACCGACACCAACACCAACGCCAGTAGGCCATAAGATAGCATTAGACCCTGGACAGCAAAAGAATGCAATGACAGCGGATGAGCCAGTTGGTCCTGGTTCTTCTACAATGGTAGATAAAATGTCGTATGGGGCAACGAGTACAACGACAGGAAAAAGAGAATATGAATGGAGTCTTTTGTTTACATTAAAGTTAAAAGAGGAATTAGTTGCTAGAGGTTATCAAGTTATTTTAACAAGAGAAGAAAATGATGTAGAGTTAAGTAATGCTGATAGAGCGAAATTCGTCAATGAAAGTGGAGCTGAAATCTATGTTAGTATTCAAGCAGATGCCGCAAGTAATGCAGAAGCAAAAGGAATTTATGCACAAATTCCTACAAAGAGTAATTCCTTTATTGGAAATATGTATGAACAATGTAAGAATTTAGCTAGTTGTATGCAAAGTGCTTTAATTAAAGAAACTGGTACAAAAGACAGAGGATTAAGTGAGACAGATAAAGTGACTACATTAAATTGGAGTAAAGTTCCAGTTACCGTATTACAGCTTGGTTTTATGTCAAATAAAGAAGAAGATACAAATCTTTGGTCTGACGATTATCAGAAGAAGATGGTAAAAGCAATTTGTGATGGTATTGATGCATATTTTGAAAGTGTGGAGTAAACGATGAGAAATATTCAACTTATAATAGAATATGATGGTTCTAGATATGATGGATGGCAAAAAGCAGTTACTTCGGCAAAGAATGGAAGTTCTGCGAAAGGTGGAGCAATTCAAGAAAAGATAGAAGAAGTATTAGAAAAAATGGAAGGAACGAAAGTAGAGTTAATTGGTGCAATTCGTACAGAGGCAGGGGTACACGCTTATCGTCAAGTAGCAAATTTTCATACGGATTCTACAAAGAAAACGTATGAAATGAAGCAGTATTTAAATCGTTATCTTCCAAGAGATATTGCAGTATTAGAAGCATTAGAAGTAAATGATAGATTTCATGCTTCATTTAATGCAAAAGAATTTGTTTTCGAATATCATATTACAATTGGCGAAGTGCCATCGGTATTTGATAGAAAATATAACTATTATTGTTTCAAACGACCTAATATTAAATTGATGAAACAAGCAGGAGAGCAATTAGTAGGGACACATGATTTTAAAGCATTTTCAGATAATAAGAGAATGAAAAAATCTACGGTTAGAACGCTTTCATCGATTGATATTTATGGAGATGAAAAAGAAATTACAATTACGATAAGAGGTGATGATTTTTGGCCAAATATGGTGCGAATTTTAGTTGGAACAATACTTAGTGTTGGACTTTCAGAAATTCCAGTAGAAGAAATAAAAAATATTATTGCTTCTGGTGATAGGCAAAAAGCTGGAGAAGCAGTAGAGCCAAAAGGTTTATTCTTGTCTGATGTAATTTATAGGTAATATTTATTATTGTTTAATGAAAGATTTCGTTAGATAATAAAAATATATAGCAAATAAATAATTTAATGATATAATGGTGTTAAGATGAATGGAGGTAACTATGGAGAATAATAATTTTGATGAAGAAGTGTCAGAGGATACCGGTTTAGAAGACAGTTTAGCAGAAGAATCTGTAGAAAATGAAATAAATAATATCGAAAATAAAATTGAATCGGAAGTGACAACCGAATCAGAAACTATAGA
>CALASV010000100.1 GCA_937888895.1 uncultured Clostridia bacterium
TTAACAAGGGAAATGATTGTTTCCGAAATGGTAAAAGCAGGTGTAAAATATGGTGTTTCTGAAAATAATATTGCAAAGTTTTTAGAAAATAGAAGTTATGATGAACCAATTATTATAGCAGAAGCTACAAAACAACAAGAAGGAACGGATGCTTTTATTACATATTTTTTTAATACCGATTTAACACAAAAGCCTAGAGTAAATGAAGACGGAAGTGTAGACTTTCATCATTTAGATTTATTAAGTGCTGTTTCTAAAGGACAATTGATTGCAGAATTGACTCCAGCAGTACAAGGAAAACCGGGAATTGATGTATGTGGTGGTTTATTGCGTCCAGTAAAAGTAAAGCCAAAAACACTTCGTGTTGGAAATAATATTACATTATCAGAAGATGGATTAAAAGCATATTCTGAAGTAGATGGTCATGCGACAGTAGAAGGTGACCAAGTTTTCGTTTCTAATCAATATGAAGTAGCTGCAAATGTAGATGCTTCTACAGGTGATATTGAATATGATGGTAATATTTTAATTCATGGTAATGTGAATACAGGATATACTGTTACAGCAAAGGGTGATATTGTTGTAGAAGGTGTTGTAGAAGGAGCTGTTTTAACTGCGGGAGGTCATATTATTTTAAAACGTGGTATTCAGGGAATGGAACACCGAGGTGTATTGAAAGCAACAGGAAATATTATTTCTAGATTTATCGAGAGTGCTACTGTAGAAGCAGGAGGATATGTTTCTGCGGATGCTATTATGCATAGTAAAGTAATCGCAAAAGGTGATGTCACAGTAGATGGTAAGAAGGGATATATTACAGGTGGAATGATCCGTTCTGGTACTACAATATCTGCAAGAACAATAGGTTCTTCGATGGGAACTACAACAAATTTAGAGGTTGGGATTGAACCTACGATTATTGAAGAATATCGAACACTTACAAAAGAACAAGATGATTTGCAAGAAGAATTAGAAATAGTAATGCAAAAATTGATGACATTTGCAAAACGAATTAAATTGGGAGAAAAATTATCCCCAGATAAAATGTTACAATTTAAAGTGACAAGCGATACGAGAGAAATTTTAAAAAAGAGAGATGAAGAAATTACAGAACGTCTTAAATTTTTAAAAGAGAAAATTGATAGTTATGTTGGAGGTTGTGTTAGAGTAAAAGGTACGATTTATTCTGGTACAAAAATCACGATATCAAATTCTGTTTATTATGTGAAAAAAGATTCTTCTTATGCTCGTTATATAAGAGAAGATGGAGAAGTAAAAATAGAGAATTATTATTAATTTGCAATGTAGATTGGTTAAATGAAAAAATTATATTGATGTCATAGTAAAAAAAGAAAGGAGGAGATTTTATGTCGATTACTCCATACGAAACATTAGCAATTGCTCCAAAATCTCAAGAAGTATCTATTTTGAGAACATCTCAAATACAAAAGGAGAATGCACAGCAAACACAAATTGCTGGAACTGTTCAACAGCAAACACAGCAAAAAATGAATCGTACAGAAAAAATGCAAAAAAATGATGAAACTCCTTTTTATTATGATGCAAAAGAAAAAGGGAATAATGAGTATAAAAGGCAAAAACAAAAAGAACAGAAGAAAAAAGAAGAACAAGAAAAACAAGATAGAAAGCGTATGTTAGGTTGTACATTTGATATTACAGTATGAATGGAGTAAATTATGTCACCAGTAGAAATTGTGTTCGTTGTTTTAGGAGTATTTCTTCTTATTGCTAGTTGTTTTTTTACTGGTGATAAAGAAAGTGAAATAGAGATAAGTTCAGAAATACCAAAAGCGTATCTTGAATTTCAGAAAAAAGAAATAGAAAAATATGTAGAACGTATTTTAACAGAAAAAGAAGAAGAAATTATTGTAAAAACGGATGATTATTTAAGTAAAGTGTCAAATGAAAAAATTATGTCAGTCAATGATTTTACAAGTCAAATTTTAGAAAAAATTGATTTTAATCATAAAGAAGTTGTTTTCTTATATGATATGTTGAATCAAAAAGAAGATGAAATTAAAAAGTTAGTGAAAGAATTAAATGCTGAAAAAAGTGAAGTGACTCAAATGATAGAGAAAGTAAATTTGTTAACAAAACAAAGAAATTTTTCCGAAAATCAACAAAATACAGCATTTATAAATTCTCTTGAGAAATTAGATGATACAATTTATACAGGAAAACAAGCAGTAAAAATGATAGAATCCGTAAAAGCTGTAGAAAATCGTTTAGATATAGCGGAAAAAGAGATGGATTCTGTAGCAAATCAACAAAAAGAAAAAATTTTACAGCTTTATAAACAAGGCATGAGTATTTTAGAAATTTCAAAAGCATTGCAAATAGGACAAGGAGAAGTAAAGTTAATTATTGGACTTTATACATAAAATTATTTTAGAAAGAATTATAAAATGAAACGAAAATATTATTTAAGAGGTCTTGGGTTTGGCATTTTAATTACTACCTTTGTTTTTATTATGGTAGGACCATCGGAACTTTCGGATGAAGAAATTGTTCAAAGAGCAGAACAATTAGGATATGTTAAAGTAGAAGAAACAAATAAATCGACGATTAACTTAGAAGAATTGTTGAATAAAAATAAAGAAGATACACAGACATCGGGAACTGATTTGACAATAGTTCCAAGTCCAACGCAAGTAGTGACACCAGAACCAACTTTAGTTCTTGAAGAAACAATAACACCAGAACTTACTTCTACAGAAACACCGATACCGACAGAAACAATGATACCAACGGCAACGGTAAAACCGAAAGCTACAACGAAACCAACGGTAACAGTAAAACCGACAGCTACAACGAAGCCAACAGCAACAGCAACAGTAAAGCCGACAGCTACAATGAAGCCAACGGCAACAGTAAAACCAACAGCGACGGTGAAACCAACGGCAACGGTAAAACCGACAGTAACGGTGAAGCCAACGGCGACGGTGAAGCCAACGGCAACGGTAAAACCGACAGCAACAGTAAAACCAATAGTGATAGTAAAACCGACAACTACAATAAAACCAACGGTAATGGTAAAACCAACAGTAACAACAAAACTAATAATGACAGCAAAACCAACAGCAACGGTAAAGCCAACGGCGACAGTAAAACCAACAGCGACGGTGAAGCCAACGGCAACGGTAAAACCAACAGCGACAGTTACTCCAACACCAGTATCAAAAAATAATGATGTTGTAACAGCCACTATACGAATTACGATGGGAAGTTCTGCAATGGCAGTATGCAGACAGTTGGAAAAAGCTGGAATTATTGAAAATGCAGATGCTTTGGTACAATATTTAGCAGATATAAATAAAGCTAATTATATTGATATTGGAACATATACATTATCTAGTGATATGTCTTTTAAAGAAATTGCAGATATTATTACAATCGATTAAGAATGGAGAAATGGTATAATTTATCCGAATCAAATAAGCCTCCACTTCTAGTGTGTAAAGTATTAAGTGGCGAGTAAGGATTTTAGTTATTCAGTATGGATTACGAATATCCACTTGACTTATGTATGATGTGCTAATAAAACAGAAAAATTATATAAAGTTAGTTGTTATATGGCTGAACTGTTATAAATTAAAAGTAGAAAATCACAGGATAAACTTATAAAATTTTATGTAGGAGAAAAAAGAATGTTTTCTTTTTTCTCCTCTTTTGTTATGATAGTTTTTGAGAAACATAGAGAAATAAATGATTAGAACATGGAGATATTAACTATGCCAAAAAAATCAACGAAATTAACAGCATTACAAAATTTATTAGAAGAACATCAGATTTCTATCGAAACTATAGAACGGAATGATACTATCATTCAAGAATTAAAGAAAAAAGCAGAAGCCGTACCTGACCATAGACATCCTTCCTATACGAAACATTTATTGAGTGATATTATTATGATTACTTTTTTTGCTTTATTAGCCAATGCCAATGAGTGGGGAGAAATCGAAAGTTTTGCAAAAAGTAAAGAATCTTGGTTACGAAAGTATTTAGCACTTCCTTATGGAATTCCTACGGATGATACCTTTCGATTAGTGATAGGGAATATGAACTCGGAACATTTTTTTCAAGTAACCATTGCTTTTTTGGTAGAAGTAGTGGATAAAATGTTACAACTTTCTACTACAAACAAAGAAGTGGAAGAGATGGACATTCTTTCTGTGGATGGAAAAGAAAGTCGTGGTTCTGGAAGAAAACAAAGTAAATATGGAAAAATCAAGGCATTACAAACATTAAATGTATATTCCAATCAGTATGGTATGTGTTTGGCACAAAAATTTATCGAAGAAAAGACAAATGAAATACCAGCAGCACAAGAAGTATTGCGTCTGATGGATTTAAAGCATA
>CALASV010000101.1 GCA_937888895.1 uncultured Clostridia bacterium
TAATGAAGTTATTGCTTAAGTTCGCACCTATGGTATACATTCCCCTTGTCTTATTTCAGATTCTTTTGTTATTGGTTGTTCTTCTTTCATTAGTACATCTTCAGCAACATCAAATTCTACCAATTTTTTCATATAAATAAGAGTCGGCTTTCCTTGACCACGCTTCTTTCGTTCAATTAACCCTACACCTTGTTCTAATTCTGCTACTACTTTCATTCCTTTATCTCTACTACAGTTCAAATCTTGTATGATATGTTCTAATGTATAAATAATATATACTCTATTTTCTTCATCGAACCATTCATTTTTCTTAGACAATGACATTCTATCCAACATCAAAGCATATAAAAGTTTGGCATCATTAGATAATCTTTTCAAACATTCCTCTTTCATTAAAAATTTTGGAAGTTTATAAAAAGAAAACTGCTCCGATTCTGTTCCATAATAATAATCAAACTGCATATATCTATTTTTCCTTTCTGTATTTTATCTTTAATACGAACTATATTTATTTTTGGGTATACGAAATAAACCTTATTTTGTTTTAAAATTAGGTAAAGCAAACACACTTATAGTATTTCAATACATAAAAATAACTATAAATAAGAATTTTGTATAAAATTGTAAATAAATACTGGAAAATTGACTTGAAATCGTCCTTGAAATAAGATAAAATATATATGACCAGGACATAGTTCCAAGTTGTAATGAGTGTAGGTAGTTACTTTGGTCGGTGCTTACCTGCACTCTTTTTATTTTCCATTACCGAAATACTCCATTTTCAATCTAAATGCATCCTCTATATAACCTTGCATAAATCTTTCTAATACAACATTAATAGGAAGTTTTTCTTCTTTACATTTTTCTTTAAATTTTTCGAGTATATCTTCATCAATGGAAGTATTAAACCCTTTTCTCATATAGACACCTCCTTTGATATTATCAATTATAACATTATTTTACATAGTTATCAACTATATAAAATATCTAATTCATTTTTAGCAAAGAATATTTAATTGAATTTGCAGTTGACTGCTTAAAGTAATTAGAAAACGCTGAAATAATTTCTTTTTCATATACATAAAAAATTTCCTTATTTGGAACTGCAATATCACAAATATGATTTCCGTCAAAACAAAATTCCGTTTTTACAGACTTCAAATATCCTGCTGATAATAAAAAGCTATATACAGATGCTGGATTATTTTCAATTTCTGGATAAATTACTGAGGTATCTACATAAGAAGAAATTGTTTTTCCTTGCATCAATAATTGCAAATTTTCAAATATTTCTTCTGTACCACTACTAATAATTTGCCGAATAATACTATTATCACCTGTTGATTGCCAAAAAGCTTTTGGTACACAAGCTTCATCTAAATAGTTAAGTACTGACCAAGGATTAAAAATTTCTGTACTTCCAAAACGATAACCATTGTACCAATCACAAACTTCATCAAACTTATTTTGATAACCATAATAAGATAGCAATTCTTTTACTTCATCTGCTGTAAATCCAAAATACTCACTAAATCGTTCCTCCATAATAGAATTTACTTTCAAATTATTCATACCACTAAAAATACTCTCTTTTGCTACTCGAAGAATACCTGTCATAAATCCAAAAGATAAATGCTCATTATCTTTAAATCCTCCAGAAAATAAACTTCTCATAAAATTAACTACCTTATCATAATAACCCATAACATATCCTTGTTGGATTGGTGTATCATATTCGTCAATAATAATACTGGATATTTTCCTTGATATTGTTGATATTTTTCACCACATTGCCAAATTTTCTTATCTCGAAAATAGACCGAAGTATCTTCTTTACTTATCTCAAAAAAAGTGCGAATCATATCCATAGTCAATGTTTTACCAAACCTACGAGGTCTAGTAAATAAAGACGCTTGTGGAATGACATCTAAAAAATCTCGAAGTAATAATGTTTTATCTACATAATAATAACTTGTTACTGCCTTTTTATAATCAGAAATTCCTATTGGTAAAGGTTTTAAATTAGCTTGATTTTGAAATTTAACTGTTTTTCGTCCATCTTCTGGACGATTGGCAGTTTCTGGAATCATCCAAAACTTTCCTTCTTTTTTAGCACCACTGATTTTTCCATCACGACATAACATAGTAACTCGCCTCTCTGTTATGCCCCATTGTTTGGCTATAATTGTTGTCTTCAAATACTTCATACTACTTACTTTTCTTATTATGGTGTCATAAATACAATAATATATCAAGTTATTCAGAAATATATACATAAAATATATCAAATTATTCGGAAATATCTATATAAAAAGCATTCTTTCTCCTTATTTTTTTCACTTCAACAAATTTCATATTATATTTTTTTCCAGTTAAGAAACAGCTAAGAACTCCCTTCCTCAATTGATTTTCTAAAATTCCATTACTATAATTTTTATGTAAGGTTTGCATTTGTTCTATATTTTACAAGTCACAATTGAGCTAGTTCTTTTTACGAGCGATGACAAATGAACTTAATTCATTTGTATGGGCAAGCTCAGTTCCACAACTCTCAATCTTATGAAGAAAGGAAGAAAAGAAACATGGAATTAACAGATTTTCTTGGCTTACTTGGTGGTCTTGCATTATTCCTCTATGGTATGCAAATGATGAGCGATGGTTTAGAAGATGCCGCTGGTAATCGTATGAAACAAATTTTAGAGAAGCTGACTTCGAATCGTTTTTTAGGCGTACTTGTTGGTGCTGGTATTACTGCTGTTATCCAATCGTCTTCTGCTACTACAGTTATGGTAGTAGGGTTTGTCAATTCAGGTATGATGACCTTAAAACAAGCTGTTTGGATTATTATGGGTGCCAATATTGGTACAACAATTACAGGGCAGTTAATTGCATTGGATGTTGGCCTGTTAGCTCCATTGTTTGCATTTATCGGTGTATCCATGGTGGTTTTTTTGAAAAATCCAAAAGTACACCATTGGGGACAGATTATGGCTGGTCTTGGAGTACTGTTTATCGGTATGGATATGATGGGAGCAGCAATGGATCCTTTGAGAGAATCTGAGGCATTTATCTCTTTAATGACAAAATTCTCCAATCCATTCTTAGGAATCATAGCAGGTGCAGTATTTACGGCTGTTATTCAATCTTCTTCTGCATCGGTAGGTATTTTGCAGGCTTTGGCAACAAATGGTTTGATTTCATTTAGCAGTTCTGTATTTGTCTTGTTTGGCCAAAATATCG
>CALASV010000102.1 GCA_937888895.1 uncultured Clostridia bacterium
TAAAATTGCTTCTGGCAACTGATGTTGCAAAATCTCTCTATTTTCTACAGCCGTTACAATACGCACTAATCCAGCACCTATACGATATGCTGCTTTCGCTGCAAAATAAGCTGCACCAGACATATCTTTACAACCAGCAATAATTAAAACTTTCCCATACGTTCCTTTATTAGAATTTGCTTTTCTAATAGGAAATAAATGTTCTGGTTTTTTATCAAAATAAAATCGTTTGGAAAGTTCTTCTTCTTTTGTTGCAAAACCAATTTTTTCTACATAAACAGTACCTGCATATTCTGAGCCTGGAAACAATAAACACCCTACTTTGTTCCAACCAAACGTAACAGTTGTATGTGCTTTTACTGCAACACCTAATATTTTTCCATTATCAGCACTTACGCCCGAAGGAATATCTACCGAAACTACTATTTTTTTAGCACAATTGATTTCTTCTATTACCTTTTTAAATTCACCTGTCACTTCTCTTGTTAGTCCAATTCCGAAAATAGCATCTACAATAATAGTATATTCTGCCCATTGTGCTTTGCGAAGTATAGAAACACCCAAATTTTCTGCAATTTTCAACTGTTGTCTTGTTTCTTTCGTTGCACGATGTTCTTCTCCCACCATGAAAATGTCAACGAGATAACCTTCCATATGTAACATTCTAGCAATAGCAACACCATCTCCACCATTATTCCCATAGCCACAAACTGCTAAAATTTTATGTTGTTTTTCACAGAACTGTTTTATATGTGTTACAACTGCCATTGCAGCCTTTTCCATTAATACTAAAGAAGGGATTCCTATTTTCTCTATTGTAAATGTATCAATTTCCTTCATTTGAAATGAATTTAAAGCATATGTTTTATCCATTATTTTCACACTCCATTACAACATAAGCAGTAGCATATTCTTTTATATTAGAAATAGACACATGAACCTTTATTACTTTGACTTCTTGTTGCATTTTTTTTGCTTCTCCATATAAAACAACATAAGGTTTTCCTGAGTTTTCTCTTAACACCTCTATTTCTATCGGAGCAATTTTTCCAAAACCAGTACCAAACGCTTTCACAACAGCCTCTTTTACTGCAAAATTTCCTGCTGCCCTTTGTGCTTTTCCATCAATCAAAATTTGTTCCTGCTCTGTATATATTTTATTTCGAAATGCTTCTTTTTTATAAGAATTTCCTACACGTTCTACTTCAATTAAATCTGTCCCAATTCCAAAAATCATGTTATTTTTTCGCCTCATCTGCTGCTTTTTTCTTATAAGAAAGTCGCATTAAACTTTCTTCCAAATGCACATTTTCCAATACAACATCTGCTGGCAAAGATAAATCGGTCGGAGTAAAATTCCAAATTGCTTTTATTCCATAAGATACAACATCTGCTGCCAATTTTGGTGCTTCCTCTACTGGCACGACTAATGCTGCTATATCCACACAATATTCTTTTGTAAACTTTTCTAATTCGTTAATATGTTGTATTGGTATCCCTCTTACACTACTACCTACTACTTCTGGTGCTACATCAAAAAGCCCCACTAAATGAAAACCTCTCTGTTCAAATGCTGTAGATTTCGCCAAAGCACGACCAAAATTACCAGCACCTAAAATAATAAATTGATTTATTTTATCTAATCCTAATATTTTACCAATTTCTTTATATAAATATTCTACTTGATAACCATAACCTTGCTGTCCAAATCCACCAAAGTTATTCAAATCTTGACGAATCTGAGAAGCTGTTACTCCCATCTTTTCACTCAACTCTTTCGAAGAAATACGAGAAACATCTTGCTCTAGTAATTCCCCTAAATATCTATAATATCTTGGTAAACGCTTAATGACTGCCGTAGAAATATTTTTCATTTGCATTCCATATCTCTCCTTTCTTAAAAAGTATAAGATATGCCTATATTTTTGTCAAATACATAACAGACAAAAATCGAACTTGACTTCTCTTTTTAATGACTATATTATTGTTTTTTAGAAATACTTTGACTTAATACTATATTAACTATAAGAAAGTGAGAATAACTATGATACGATTGATTGCTAGTGATTTAGATGGAACTTTATTACAAAAAGGCACACAAAGTTTAACCCCAGATGTTATTTCTTTTATTGAACGATTATATACAGAATATGGAATTATTTTTATCGCTGCTAGTGGCAGACAATATTCAAATTTGAAGCGTTTATTCGGCTCTGCTTCCAAATATATGGCATTTATTTGTGAAAATGGTGCTTTAACCTTTTATCAAGATAAATTGATAAAAGGACAAACTATGGATAGAGAGCTTGCCCTTACGATTAGTCATGATATTTTAAGTTTACCACATTGTGAACTATTAATGTCTGGAAAGCAAACTTCTTACATTGTACCAAAAGAAGAAAGTTATTATCATTATATCGCTAACCATGTTAAAAATGATACTGTAGTCATTGCAAAACCAGAAGACCAACCAGAAGACATTTATAAAGTTTCTGTATATGAGAAAAGTGGTATTGCTACTGGACATGGACCAGAACTCATAAAAAAATACCAAGACAAAACCTCTTGCTCTATTTCAGGTTTCGCTTGGCTTGACTTTGTTGCTCCAAATACAAATAAGGGAACTGCGATTACTGCACTTATGAATCATCTTAGTTTAGATGCTTCCGAATGTATTGCTTTTGGAGATAATTATAACGATTTAGAAATGCTCTCTACGGTGAAATATGGATATGTAATGAATACTGCTGTTCCAGAAATTAAATCACAGTTCTCTTACTTTTGTGATAATGTGATAGAAACTATTCAACAATTGTTACAGATGTAAATTATAAAAGCAACCTACGTTTCGCTAGGTTGCTTTTATAATATTTTATAAATTACCCAATATCTGTGCTACCTGTTTTAAATGTTCACGAATTGGCAATTGTTGTGGACAAACTTTTTCACAAGCTCCACATTCCTTACACATATCTGCTTTTTCTTCTGCTTTTAAGTTTTGATAGCGACCTTTTGCTCCTTCTACATTATGATACATACCATAATTATTCCAAATCGCAAAGTTTCTTGGAATATCTACACCAACTGGACATGGCATACAATAACGACAGCCTGTACATCCATTATAAATTCTAGACTTCACTTCTTTTACTACTTTTTCTACCGTTGCAAGTTCTTCTTCAGATAATGGTTCAAAGTTAGTAAATGTATTTAAGTTATCATAAACTTGTTCTTCCGTAGACATACCACTTAAAATAACTTTAATTTGTGGCTTACTTCCTAACCAACGAAGTGCCCAAGAAGCAATACTTTTATCTGGACGAACTGCCTTGAACATATCCATCACATCTTCTGCATAAGAAGCTAATGCACCACCTTTGATTGGTTCCATAATCACAATTGGTATATTTAATTTTTCACATAATGCATACCCTTTATCTCCTGCTTGTTCTTCGGTATCCATATAGTTATATTGAATCTGGCAAAAATCCCAATCACGATATGTTAAAATTTCTTCAAATGCTTCATAATTATCATGGAAAGAAAAACCGAGATACTTAATTTTACCTTGTTTCTTTAATTCTACTACATCCTCAATAATACCTAAATCTCTTATTTTATGGAAACTTTCTAAATTCATCGCATGTAACAAGTAAAAATCTACATAATCTACTTGTAAACGCTTTAACTGTTCCTCAAAAATACGAAGTCCATCTGCTCTCTCCTTAATATTCCATGGTGGAAGTTTTGTTGCTAAATAAAAACTATTTCTATCATACTTTTTCAACACTCTACCAACAAAAGGTTCACTCTCTCCATTATGATAAGGATACGCTGTATCAATATAATTGACTCCCGAAGCAATTGCATCATCTAACATTTTCTCTGCTCTTACCTCATCAATTTTTCCATCTTTTGTTGGAAATCTCATACATCCAAACCCTAATAAAGACGTTTCAACCCCTAATTTCTCTAATTTTCTACATTCCATACCTATAAAATTCCTTTCCTCTAAACATTATAGTTAATCGGATATTTGTAATCCGCTTCACCACTTACTCATAACTAAATAGCTACTCTCTTATCCATTCAATTAAAACCACTTAACTACATAATGAAATAGCCACTTTTACTGCCTCTTGTGCATCCGTAGCATATCCTTGGGCTCCAATTTCCTTAGCATAATCTTCTGTAATTACTGCACCACCAATCATTACTTTTGTATGTAATCCTGCTTTATTCTTTAACTCTACTACTTCTTTCATTTTTGTCATTGTTGTAGTCATTAAAGCAGAAAGTGCAATAATATCTGCTTGTTCTTCTTTTGCTTTTTGAATGATTGCTTCTGACTCTACATCCTTACCCATATCAATGACTTCAAATCCATAATTTTTTAACATTAAAGCAACTAAATTTTTTCCAATATCATGGATATCTCCTTTTACTGTTGCTATTATTATTTTTCCACGTTTATTCCCTTCTCCTGTTAATAACAATGGTTCTAAGTATTTTACTGCCTCTTCCATTGTTTGTGCAGAAGCAATTAACTGTGGAAGAAAATATTTTTTCTTTTCAAATAGTTCTCCTACTTGGTTAATCGCTGGAATTAAGTCACCATTTAATATATGTTCTGCTCGTTTTTCTTTTGTTTCTCCATAAGTTTCCCACGCTAATGCTTCTTTGGTTAAGCTAATAATCGCTTTTTTATTACCTTTTAAGACAGCAGTAAACAATGGTGTTGCACTATTATTCGAAGTTTCCTTTTGTTCTATCTGTTTTTTTTCTGTAGGAACGGCTGACTTTACAGAATCCATCATCTGTGGAGCTGCTTCAATAAATGCAATATCTGCACCTTCTTTTCCCATCAATAAATCTGCCGTAAGTAAATATTGCATTGTCATCTTTTGACATGGATTTGCAATTGCCATTGTAAGACCTGCTTCTACTGCCATTGTAAGAAATGCTGTATTGACAAAACTTCTCGCTGGTAAACCAAAGGAAATATTAGAAAGTCCAATGCTTGTTGCTACTCCTAATTCGTCCTTACAATATCGAATCGTTGCTAATGTTTCTTTTCCTGCCTGTTTTCCT
>CALASV010000103.1 GCA_937888895.1 uncultured Clostridia bacterium
TCATTTTTGCAGGTAATTGACAGAATATTCTGAAAACAGGCTTTTTTCGTCCATTTTTTTGTTTCCTAAAATTTTCCTTTTCTATCCACACTTAAATTTTATCATACAATAATATTTATTACAACTATTTTTACTCAAAAGCTTTCCAAAATTTTTTTTGCTTATTCGTATCTAATAAGAACCTGCAAAATACCTATATTTATAAAGCAAATTCTTAAAGATACGAATAAGCTTCTATTTCTTTTACTAAAAAAATAAATCACTCAAAAATATATGATTGCTTCTCATCCATTTTCTTATTATATATACAAATCATATTTCAATTATCCATTCATATCCTTTCTCTTTTCTTCTCCTTACCAAAAGTCCCATTTCAATTTCTATACATTCTACCTGTTCACTATCGAATATTTTTTCTAATTCTTTTTCTATTTTAATAATCGTTCCATCAATACTTCTTTTTTGTTTCTTCAGTTCTAGTATTTTAGATGCTAATTCTTGTGCTTTTTTATGTATATTCAATTCGTCTACTACTTTTTGTTCATTTTCTTTTGATAATACTTTACTTGTTGGAAGTGTCACATCTGTTTGAAGATTATTAGATAATGCAATTACATGAAGCACTGGTGATGGATAACAATTTTTGCTTCGTTTAAAAACACAATTACATCCATATTCTGCAGTTAATTGTTTATATTGTTCTCTAAGTTTAACACAACTTACTGGTTTTTCTTTTATTCTTAAAATAAATTTTTCCGTTGTATTATACTGATAATTTAATGTCTTTGACATAATAAAGTGTACAAATTGTTTTCCTTCTTCTCCAAGATGTCCAAATACATATAAAACAGATACTCGTTCTTGATGTGTTAAATATCCTGTTTTTACAGCTTTTTGACACAAATATCGCATTAAATTACATTTTTTTAATATTTCTAATACATTTTCACTTGCTTCTTTAAATACTTCTAAATTTTCATCTACGATTTTAATATCTGTATTTTCTTTTGCCGTAGTATGAACAGCTAATACCTTTTTTATCCCATTGAAAGAAAATGTAGCCATATTATCTAAAAATAAATTTATGTCCGTTATCTTTTCTAAACTATCATCTAAAAAATAAGATATTTCTCCTGTTTTAATATGTGTACCATAAGGAAGTTTTATAACTTGTCCATATTTTCCTGCTTTTAATCTTGTTTTATTTGGAAAATATTCTATTGTAATATCTTCTTCTTTTTGCACTTTTTCCTCTATAATATCACATACCATCGTTGCATATCGAACTGGTATCCATTCTGAAAAAAGCACCCAAACATGATATCCTCGATTACCAGAATACTCAATATATCCTCGCATTCCTATTTTCTGAAGTAGCTTTTGAATTTCTATTGCTTTTTGTAACGCTTTTTCTAAATATACTTGAAACAATTCTCTTTTATTTTCACTTTGTAAAATAATTTTCTTAGAAATATCCACATCAAATACAATATATCTTATGGTACTATTCGGTCTTTGAATAAAAGTTCCGATTGTAACTTTTCCACAAAGATGTTCATATATATTTTTTTCTAACAATGGAAGTAATTGTGTTCTTGTTTCTCTTTTTTCATTTTCTTCTACTTCTAAACTATACATATCTTCTCTACCAACAAATCGAGAAAGCAATTTTTGTGCTGTCATTTGATTAAATATAATGTCTATCTCTGTTTCTTTTCTGTTGTTTGGAATTACTGCTGACTGGACTGAATTTTTCATCTGTTCTTTTTGTTCCATCCAAAATGAAGCTTTTTGATACTCTCCCATATCTGTATAAATCTGCATAAGTTCTACTATTGTTTCTTCATTTTCTAAAACAATCAATTTTCTATAATAGTGTAGTAATTCGTCAATATATTTCTCTCTATTTTCTTCTTTTGTATCACTACAAAATATTTGATAATACTGTTCATACTCTAAAAGTTCTAACTTTTTATTTGAAGTCTGCTGCCACAATTCTGCTAAATATAACATAATATCCTTATAAATATTAGTAACTTCTATTCTATTTTTTTCCCATTCTAATAAACAACTTCCTTTTTCAACTGCTTTATACAAAAATGCAACATATTCAAAAATAGAACCAATTTTTCTTGTTTCATTATAATATTGTCCCCATCCTTCCATTATCTCTTGTACTTTTTTTACTTTATCTTTTATTGTTTTATTACCTAAAGTTAACCATATTTCTTCTAAACGCTCTGTAATGCCTTGTTCTGCTTTTACTGGAATACTCTTTCCATTATCTGAAAAACAATATCCTAAAAATTCAAAACCTTCTTTTATTGATATACACTCTGATTTTTTCTCATTTATTTCAAGTCCTATTTTTTGCAATTCATTTTTTATTTCTTCTTTTAACTCTTGCAATTGTTCTTTACTTTTTCCTAAAATAAGCATATCATCCGAGTAGCGAATATAATAACCATCTTGTTTTGTCAACCAATGGTCAAAATTCATCAAATAAATATTAGATAATATCGGAGAAATTCCAGAACCTTGATAAATCCCTCTTGTTTTTTCAATTAAGTTACCTGTTTCCTCTAGCATCATTGCTTTTGTATTTTCTTCAATTAACTGTAATACTTCTATTTCTTTGATTTCTTTTTCCAATACCATTTTAAGAACATTCCAATCTATTGTATCAAAAAAATGAGAAACATCTATTTTCAAAACATACTCATACAATCCAGAAAGGATTTCTTTTTCCACTAATTCTACTGCTCCAATAGCAGATTTGTTACTTCTATATGCAAATGATTGATTCGAAAATTTAGGTTCATATAATTTACTTAATTCAGCCATGATAGATTGTTGTACTACTTTGTCACGCATAGAATATAATACAATTTCTCGTTCTTTCTCATTTTTATATAATATCACTTTACGAACAGGTAATGCTTTATATGTACCATTTTTCAGTTCCAATTGAAGTTGTTTTAATTCCATTTTTTTATTGTTTTCAAACATATCAACGGTTACATTATCTGTACCAGCAGAAGGTTTATTTCTTCTTACTTTTTCCCATGCCATATCTAATTTTTGCAAATCTATTATTTTATTAAAAAGACTCATAGGCTAACCTCCTTAAACAATAAAAATATCTTCTTTATTAAGTTCCACTTCTTTCCTTTCCACACCTATTGTAATAATATTTTGCTCACAATTCATACAGATTTTATAAATTCTTATATTTCCTTCTGTTACATCTTTCATCAATTCAAGCAACTTTTTATAAAGTATTTCATATTGTTTTAATGTTATTTTACATTCAAATACGCTATATTGTACTCGTCTTCCATATCCTTCTAATGTTTTTGCTATTTTATTTCTTAATTTATTTGACGTGATGTCATAACTTATTACATACATCTTTCTCACTCCAATTGTAAGGTAAATAATCCTCTCCTTTAACAATTACCTTTTTTAACAAAGCAACTTGTTGTAACATACATTTACGAAAAGAATTTTCACCAGATGCACTATTTTTCCCATTCATCCAACGCTCATCTTCCATATCGAATCCCATGTAAAAATCCAAGATAACTTTCAAAAGACTCTGCATCTAACATATTACACATTTCTTTTGTCAACATCGTATAAGTTAAACTAAGAATGACATTAATAGGGTCTTTTGGTGGTCTTCTATTTCTTCCATTAAATTCAAAATCACCTTTAAACATTTTCCCATATACACCAAAATATATATTACTACAAAGTCCTTCAATCCCTAAAATTTCATTTACCGTTTGCTTTTTTTCTAGTGAATTTTGCAATTTTTTCATCTGTGCTATATCTTTTTTCCAGTCATAATCATCTCCTTGCCAACGATAATTTTGAATAAAACTTATTTGATTTTCAATTTTATTCTTCACTATTTTCCTAGCCATAAAAAGTCTTTTTTCTTCCTGCATATAATAGTTATATTGTTCAAATCTTAAAAATATATTTTTAGATGCTTCTGCTGATGTATGTCCTAAATATTTCCCTGAATATGAAAAATAACTAACATCAATTCCTCGTTCCATAAACATTTGTAATACTTGTGTACTAACTTGTACATTTCCAATAATAGATACGTTTTCCACTTGAACAATCGGAACTTCTAACAAGTCCTCTGAATTTTTAGAAACTATAATTCGTTCCCCTCGTTTATGTACAAAAGCACCTTGTTCTTTTATATACAAAACTGCCTTTATTCTCCCCTCATTCCAATTGCATAATTTTGTGAATCCATTGGATTTAACCATTCGATATCATTTTTATAATTTTGATAATCAATACGCTCAATTCGACAAAATTCTTGAAATAATTCCAATACAAATGTCTTGAACTTTATATAATCTTTATATCCTACTGGACCTAATCCATGTGCAAAAATAGAATTATTTCTTAAAAATACCATGGAACGAATCCTTTTTAATTTATCTATATCATGTTCTTTTCCATCTTTAACAATGGGGTCTGCTAACGCAAGTAATATAATAAAACCTTCTAATAAAGAAACCTGTTCTGGCAAATATCCATTCATTTGTTTATCAAACACATTTGTCTTTATTTGCTGAATTTTTTTCTTTAATAATTCTAAACGTTCTTCTTCCGAAATCTCTGAAAATTCAGGTTGTCTTTTTATATTATATTTTATATTGGTATACTCCATTTTAGATACAAAAAGCTGATATTTACATAATCTCCTTTGTTCTATCATTTCTAATAAACGATAAAACAATAATGTTGCCATATCATATTTTTCTTGTTTTTCTCTTATCAATGCGTTTTGCATCATAGTAAACATAAGAGCTGTCATAATTTCCTTGGATTTCAAAACTTCTAGATTTTTTCGTTCTTTTAACAATTTTGGAATTTTAAAAAGATTATTAAGAATTTGTTCCTGCTTTTCTAAATTATCGCAGAAATCCATCATTAAAAATGTATCATGCATTGTTCTATCACGTTTCAATTGCTTATTCAATTCACAAATCATTTGATAAGCCTGTGAAAAATCTAAAGCATCCCATGCTTCATATACTTTTGCCAAAAGATATACAAAATTCAACTGTTGTCGAATATTTGGGTCAGGAATACTTTCTTTTAATATTAATAATTTTTCCTGTGCACCTGCATAATTATATTCATGAAATAAAGTCAATGCTTTTTCAATTTCTAAATCTCCAAAAATAACTAAAGGATTTGAAATATAATACAATGTTTCAGAACCTGGATTTGGTTTTCTAAAATCAACTAAATAATCATCTGTACCAATATAAACAAGTTGTACATCAATTAATGCCCCTGCCATCGCTGCTGCCGCAGACATCGCTTTTGTACCACCAGTAAAATCAATATACATTTTATCTGGCTTCTCCCATTCTAAATAGCTTCTCTTTATTTCTCTATAAATATCTAATGGATTTGTTTCACTTATTTTTCTTTTTTCATATGCCATTGGTTCTAAATCACAATATTTCACTATTTTTCGCAATGTCGGTGCTACTTTAGCAGTATATAAAAATAATATTTTTACAGGCTGAAATAATTTAATACTTAATACAATCGGCTCATAAGATGTTCCAACAGATACAACTAAATATTCTACTCTCTCATATACTTTATTTTTATTTCTTTTAATAAAATCTTCTTCTACTAAATTCATTAAATAACTTTCATAAAATTTTTCTGCTTCTTTTCTCTGTTCTAATGTCTTTCTCTCTAACTGCATCCATTCTTGTGTCCTCTGAAATAAATTTTCGTTCATAGACATCCTCCTCTCAACTATCACAACAATACAGTTAATAAGGTAACAACATGACTAATACTATTTTTTATACTTTATATCCTCTCCCTTCTTACTAATGGTATATTTACTTTTTCAAAAATCTTACTTTTATAAAAAATATGTTTTTTCTTATATTCACTATATCAAAAAAAACTAAATGTTTTTGTACACAAAAATTAAAAAGAACTTTATTATACATTTTTTTACTTAATAAATACTAAAAAAGAAAATTCCCACTCTATACATCTAATATATAAAGTGAGAATTTTTTTCATTTCTACTGATTGTTATGGGTAAAACTGCAGAGGATACCACATTGTTGTGTCAATGCCCTTAACGGGCTTTTATCATTTCTACCTGAAGTACGCTTATACGAATGGTGAAACTGTTATGTGTCAATGCCCTTAACGGGCTTTTATCATTTCTACAGAGAGCGTGAGAGAAATCGTTGTTAATGTAGTAAGTGTGTGTCAATGCCCTTAACGGGCTTTTATCATTTCTACTATATCCAAATTCTCCAGAATATGAAGATATTGTTGTGTCAATGCCCTTAACGGGCTTTTATCATTTCTACTATGAAAGTACTTCTGGTAAAACAACACAGAATTCATTGTGTCAATGCCCTTAACGGGCTTTTATCATTTCTACTTATTTTGTCATAACGATAGCATTAGCATATCATTGTGTCAATGCCCTTAACGGGCTTTTATCATTTCTACTTCATGAGTTAAACAATCTTACAGCAGAAGAATTGTGTCAATGCCCTTAACGGGCTTTTATCATTTCTACGGCAAGAAAGTCACAAGATGCTTCAAGAAGTGGTGTGTCAATGCCCTTAACGGGCTTTTATCATTTCTACCGATTGTATCATAGAGCTATGCCAGAAAAATTGTATGTGTCAATGCCCTTAACGGGCTTTTATCATTTCTACGGTGGACTCTCAGAACCTGCATAAATAAAGGCTTTCCAGACTCATTTTTGCAGGTAATTGACAGAATATTCTGAAAACAAGCTTTTTTCGCTCATTTTTTTGTTTCCTAAAATTTTCCTTTAAATTTTATAAATTTATTGTATCATATCGTCCCATTTCTTACAAGCTTATTTTCTTTCAAAATATATTAAAGTCTTCCCAATCTTAATACTAAATACTTTTGATAATCCTATAAAAATAATTAGACATTTTTCACTTCTTATGATATTCTGAATTTAGTAAAATAAGGAAATTTATTTACTATAGAAACTAATGAAACAATAATAAAGAACAAAAATTTAAAAGGAGATACCATGTCGAAAAATATTTTAATGACAACACTTAGTTTTTTGAAAAATAAAAATGCTTTGAATTATTACTATTATGAAAATTCTTCTCATTTTATTTTTTGTGATGGAATTAGTTCTTTAGAAGCAGGCAGTAAATATATTCTTTCTACACAAGCCATTGATGGAATTGTTGTTATTGGTTCGGATAAAACTTTTCATGCAACAGATACTTTAATTGTAGACGATATTCTTCAGCTTCAGCCTCAAGATAGTGATTCTATTGCTTCTATGTCACATTATGAATTTTACAAAATGAGAATCGCTTCTTTTTTGCAAAATGTTTCTTATAGTGATGAACTTGCAGCAATTAGTTCTTTACCAAAAACAGAAACTTCTATTACCTCAGACCGTAAGAAAGAAATTAAAAATTTAGTAATAGAAAGTATAAAAGCCATTTTGCCTACTAATTGCAACATAGATATTAATACACATATAAACCAATTATTACATACTTCCAATATTCCAAACGACACTTCCAATAACCCAAATAAAATTTTATCCGAAATAGAAAAAGTGATGAAACAAAAATTAACTTTAGATATCAATCGTTCTTTTGAAAGTAGTAATGCTTACGAACGCTACATTACTGTAAAGCAAGAACTTGCACAAAAATATACAGAAATTCCTTTAAATGACCAAAATCCCCTCACCATTTTAAGAGAGCAACGAGAAAAAATTGATAAGGATACTTCTCTTTCAAGTTTAGAACGTCAATATCTTCTTATTTCCTTAAAAGAAAAAGTAAATCAAATGATTTCAGAACGCACAATGTTATCTTATCAAGAAACAATTAACGATTTATACCTTGAAATTGACCGATTAAATTATAAACTCAATCTCATTAAAAGCCACCGTCAAGCAGTAGAAACACAATATGCGAAATATGTCATCTTTTCTTTATTTGATAAAAACCACCGTCTTATGCCAAAACAGGAAAATACAACTCATGCTATGCCAATACGTTTTGTAAAAGAAGCAGACGAAAAAAAGCGAGATAATTTACTTGAAATTGTAAATTCCTTATATGACAATAGTGGTGAACCAATTCATTTATACATTGATATGCAAGGTGGAGAACGTACTTCTGGATACGTTCGTAACGCTGTACTTTCCATTTTAACAAACCAAACAACAAATCCCGTTTCTATTGAAAAAATTGTTGCAACTAAATTTGAACATCTTTGGTTTAATGAAATTGTGGAAGAAACTTCCCGATATAAAATAATAGACCTTGCTTCTGGTATGAACGCTTTCATTCGATATGGAAAAGCAGATATTATTCAAAGTTATTGCGAAGCAGTCGGAATCCCTACTTATTCTCCTTTTAGAAAATTAGTAAACTGCATGATACAAATTGATGATGCTATTTCTCTTTGTGATATGGCAGAATTAACACAAGCAATTAAAAATCTACAAGTATTTTTTTCTTCCCAAGAAAATATGGACTATAATGACGAATTTTCTAATATTTATCAAGTACTTTTAGACGGTATTCGCTTAGATTATGGAAAATTATTGGATAATTCTGAAGAACTTAATTTAATCGAACTGATTAAATGGTCATTAAAAAAAGGCTTTATTCAACAAGCACTTACTTTAATTGAAGATAAAATGCCTTCTTACTATTTTAATAAAAATTGGATAAGCTATGACCTCGCCCCTGAACATACAACAGATTTTTTAAATGTATTAGAACCTTCGTATGAACACCGTATAGAAAACAAACTCTTTTATTCTTTTACTAATAAAGTAAAAGCTAAAAAAGAAAAAGCTGACATTCGAAACAAATTTAATGAACTTTGGTGGTATTATAAAACAAATGGAAAAAATGAATATGAACCTATAAAAAGTATAACAGATTTTGAAAACAATCTTTCAGAAGGTAATTACTCTTATATCCTTAATAGTAACTTAAAAGAAGTAGTAGAAGAAACATTCCATAAATTATGCTCTTTACCACAAGAACAATTTAGTACAAAATTACCTTTCCTTTATTGTAAATTTCGTTCTATGGAACATTATCTTGAAAACCATAAAGGCCCTTCTACTAAGAAAACTTCTGAATTGTTATTTAGTTACACTCCAGAAACGTTTTATTATATTATGGAACAAAATGACCAATTTAAATATAAAAAACCTTCTATCTCCTTTACAATATTAAGTTATTTAGGAAAAGATACTTATCCATTCAAATATAAAAATAAAACTTTTGATGTTGACCTTGAATTAAAATTACACCCAGCATTAGAAAAGCGACAAGAAAACCTAGAGGAACTCTTTCTCTTACACCATGCCTTAAAAAAAGAAAGAAATTGTAATAATCACGCCTCTGAAAAAGGATTACGCTTACCAAAAAAAGTAGTAACAAACGCTATTCAAGTTTACCTTGATAAAATCCAAGAAATTGAAACATTCCTCACAAACAAAAATTAAATAAAATAAATTTAAGCAAAAAAGCCTTATGAAATAAATATCATCTATTTCATAAGGCTTTCTTCATTTCTACAAAAACTATACAGTAGAATTAAGTGAAGAAGAAGTGTGTCAATGCCCTTTACGGGCTTTCTTCATTTCTACGACAAGTGTAGGAAGTGACCAATCTTGCGTAGGTTGTGTCAATGCCCTTTACGGGCTTTCTTCATTTCTACGTTTTTAAACGTATTCAACCTACTGATTTCTTAATTGTGTCAATGCCCTTTACGGGCTTTCTTCATTTCTACTGATTGTATTGTAGAACTGTGTCAGAAGAAAGTGGTTGTGTCAATGCCCTTTACGGGCTTTCTTCATTTCTACAGTACGTAAACTTGCAAATAACCAAAAGAAAATGGGTGTCAATGCCCTTTACGGGCTTTCTTCATTTCTACGGTGGACTCTCAGAACCTGCATAAATAAAGGCTTTCCAGCCTCGTTTTTGCAGGTAATTTCCAGAATATTCTGAAAACAAGCTTTTTTCACTCATTTTTTTGTTTCCTAAAAATTTCCTTTTATCACTCACACTTAAATTCTACCATACCATCATATTTATTACAACTATTTTTATAAAAAATTACATCAGTTCAATCATACAACTTACCTAATTATCTTACAGCTTATTAGACGAAGCTTTTTTATCTCCATCCAATAAGCTGTATTCAAAAAACAAACTTTTCCAAAATTCTTCTTATATTACTCTATAATGTCCAAATCCAAAACTCGTATTTTTTCCAATATGCAGTAATTCTCCTGCTAATAGCAATTCCTGTTCTTCTTCTCCCCATGTTTCAACTTCTAAATTTCCAACAATACCACGCAACATCATCTTTCCACCTTGTCTAGAAGAGTATCGTTCTACTCCTTGCAGTTTACATTCTTGCGAAACAATTTCTAATTCTTTTGTTTCCATTTCTTGTATCGTAGTTTCTATTCCTTCAAAACAATTTAACATATAAATTCTTCTTTTAATAGAAGAAAAAAGAGCCAAACAATCAAATTTTTGAATAAATTCTCCTTGATATTTTAATGTTAATGGAGTATCAAACACTAATTTATACTGACAACCTTTTTCTTGTAATTGCTTTTTTCGGTAACGAACATAGTTCTCTACGGTTTGAATTTCATAATTTGCCATATAAAGAGTATTTTCTTTTAATATTGGTTGCAATTTGGAATTTTTCACTTCCACTACAACAAATTTGCTATTATATTTTCCAATTCCTTGTTGTCCTAAAGCATAAATTGCTTGCATATATTGATTGAAATATACTATCGTCTTTCCAAACAGCAATAAATTAAATTCTATTTGTTCCCCAGCATAAAATTGTTCTTGATAGTTGGTACATTCATATACATATCCAACACTATCTCCTTTTGTAACAAAATTTGGTTTTATTTCAAACTGAGAATACATCGTGCGTTGTACAATACATTCTGTTCTAAAATCACACAAATCGCAATTTCTATCTCGAATACAATTTGCTCGTAACAACATTTCCCCTATTCCACCACGAAGTGCTGAAACTTTATGTTTTGGCAATATGGTATCTTCTAAAAACTGAATTTTTATATGAAGTTTTATGTAACGAATTTGCAATGCATCAATTATTACTTTTTCTTTACTCATACCCACTATTTCTTATTTCCTTTCCATTATCTTTTTTCTATTATATTTACTTTGTAACTCACTGTAAATCCCTTTATAAATTTCTATATCAGTTAATGTATAACTTTTTTTCTTTTGTCCATACTCTAATCAACAACTATTTATCCACAGAAAGGGACTTGTTATGAAAGAGAAATTAACTTCTTTATTTTTATTATTCCTTGCTTTTATTACTATTTTTGCTATTTCCACCGACATCCCTTACTCATCCAAACCCGTTTCTTATACAGAAACAAAACATACTACTCCTGCCATTTCTTCAGAAGTGATTCGTTTACATATTTTAGCCAATAACGATTCCATTCTTGAGCAAGAAATCAAATTAAAAGTTCGCAATGCCCTTCTTCCTTATCTTAATACGATTACTCAAATGGCTTCTTCTAAAAAAGAGGCATTACAGTTACTTCAAGAACAATGCAATCTATTAACTAGCGTTGCAAATGAAACACTTTCTTTCCTTGGAACGAATTATAATGCTTCTGTTTCTATTTCTAATTTATATTTTCCAATTCGTATTTATGGTAGTCAAACGTATTTGTCGAAAGATGCTATCATTTTCCCTCCTGGTTACTATGATAGTGTACAAGTGATTTTAGGAAGTGGCACTGGTCATAATTGGTGGTGTTTAGCGTATCCTTCTCTTTGTTTTATTGATGCTTCTTATGATTATGTTCCAAAAAATAGTCATGCTTATGAAGAAGCATTTGCTACTGTGAAAAAAAGTACATTAGATAAATTATTTTATGGAACTATATCCGAAGAGACTTCAAGCAACTCCAATGTAGATATCTACTTTAGTAGTAAACTCTTAAAACTTTTCAAAAACTTTTTTACAGATTAACTTTTGTCTATCTGTTTTTCAAAAAATATGGTATGATAGGTTTAAGAAATCAGTGGAGGTTTTCTTTTATGCAACAAATTACAATATATGCTTATGCAAAAATTAACTTATCTTTAGACGTATTAAATCGTCGTCCAGATAATTACCATACTGTTCGAATGATTATGCAATCGTTATCCCTTCGTGATACATTAACTTTAAACAAAACACGAACGAAAGAAATTACATTATCTGCTTCCAACGCAGAAATTTATCCTGATATTACTTGGGACAATAACAATTTAATTTATAAAGCAGCAAAACTATGGTTTGAACATTATCCATCGGACTATGGAGTACATATTTCTATCGATAAACAAATTCCTTCGGCAGCAGGATTAGCAGGAGGAAGTTCTGATGCCGCTGCTACATTAAAAGGTCTAAACCTTCTATTTAAACAAAATGTTTCCATAGAAGAATTACAAAAATTAGGAAAACAATTAGGTGCTGATGTCCCATATTGTATTGAGCTTGGTACTGTTCTTGCAGAAGGGATTGGAGAAATTTTAACTCCTCTTCCACCAGCTCCTTCTTTATACTGTACTCTTGTCAAACCAGAACAAGGTGTTTCCACAAAATATATTTATGAACATTTAGATTTAACAAACGCTAAGCACCCAGATATTGATGCTATGCTCTATGCAATCGAAACAAAAGCACTTCCAGCCCTTTGCCAAAATCTCGACAATATTTTAGAACCTGTAGCTCTTACTCTTTGTCCTGAAATTACAAAAATAGAAAAGAAACTAGAAGAATTAGGTGCAGTGGGTACTTGTATGAGTGGTAGCGGACCTACAGTATTTGGTTTATTTACAGATGGCAACAAAGCCATTGAAGCAGCTACTTATTTTGCAGACCATGGTTATGAGAATCGTTCCTTTGCTACAAGATTTTATCAGCCAACTTAATAACTCAAATTTTTAATCATGCCATCAATAAAATTTTGTATACACTATTTACTTTTTACCAAAATAAGCCGATATATATATTGACAAGGAAGTTATTAATTATTACACTAAATCTAAAGAAATAAATTAAGAAAGAAAGGAGAGAACGATATGGATATCAACAAAATCTCCCAAATAATGACAGCTAACTACGAAGCTTCCAAAGTAAATAAAGACGAAGAAAAGAAAAGTACCGAATCTTTATCCGAAAAATTAAAAGAACAAAATGAAGGTGTTGCTGCTGAGTATACAAAATCTGCTCCTACCACTACTGTGGAACAGGCAATCAAACATGACAATGTTACGATTGAAAAATTAAAAGCAGAAGCAGAACTTCGTACTGCTCAACTTCGTTCCGTTGTCGAAAAAATGATGTTAAAACAAGGACAACAATTTACTACTCTTTCTGATGCTTTCGATATGATTGAAGAAGGTATCATTACAGTAGATGATGAAGTTGCCCAAAAAGCACAAGAAGAAATCAGCGAAGACGGTTATTGGGGCGTAAACCAAACTTCTGACCGTTTATTTTCCTTTGCCAAAGCGTTAGCTGGTAATAATCCCGCAAATGCTGACAAAATGTTAGAAGCTCTTCAAAAAGGTTATGATGCAGCTACAAAAAGCTGGGGTGGCGAATTACCAGAACTTTGTAAGAAAACATTAGAAGCTACTCAGAAAAAGCTCACCGAATGGAGAGATAGCTTAAATGCTGAAAACGAAGCTACAGACCCTGCACAAGAAACAACGAAAACAGAATAAGAAACTTTTTCCTAATGAAAATGGGGCTGTTACACTAAGCAAAAAGACAGCAAGATATCGTTTTTATCCCAAAGAATAGTTCTATATCTTGTATGAAATTTACTTAGTGCAATAGCCCCATCTTTATTGATGAAATACTACTCTTTTACACCCATGCCTCCTCGTATTAACAGTAACATCTTACCACCTGGTATCAATTCCTCTTCCAAATTATTTCGTTCTGCAACCTCGTCAGGAGAAATAAAAAATTGTTTTCCAACCGACCAAAGTGTATCTCCTTCAATACTACGATACCCTATCATACTATACTGCTGTTCCAATTCTCTTTCTGTAAATGGTACAAATTCTGCATCAGTAATCATATATTCTGGTTGGCTACAAAATACAATCGTTTGAAAATTCACTTCTACTTTCCATTCTATTTGGTCGCTACGATATAATTGAAACGAACTATCCATAACCATCGGAATAACTTTATAACTACATCGTTCATTCAATCCTTTTACTTCCATAGAATGTTTAAACGGAGCATAAAATTTAATTCCCGTATATGGACGTTCATCGGAACCAGTAATTAATAATAAGCGAAATTCTAACATACCTTCCATTACTAACACAGATTCCTCTACACTAATTTTTTCTAAATGTATTTGTGCACTTCCATAAGCAATCTGCATTGGTGTTACACCAAGTTCTGGTAAATCATAAGTTCCTGTAAAATTTCCCATTCCTTGATTTTTCATTAAAAGATGTGGAATTTGTTCTTCTTGTCCTCGCAACTGCACTTTTCCAGACACCGAATAAATATCTTCTAATACCGTTAACTCTTTTTCCTCATAAAGCTTCATATCCAACTCTAATACAGCCTCTATATCAATAATACGTTCTTCCCCATCTTCATCTGCTTTTGTATTAATATTTTCTTGAATTACCATAACAGAAATATCTTCAATCATATCTGGTCTAGCACCAGAAAGGTCAAATCTATCAGTAAATGGCACCTTCATTTCAAAAAGTTCTGGTGTTTCCTTTAACCCACTACCACGATAAACAATGAATAAATTCATCATTCCTTTCACAGACAATTCTTCTTCCATCACACGACTTTCCGTTACTGTCAAATGCATTTCTTTATAAAGCATCTCTCCAATATTTGGACGAGACGTTGGCAATTGCACTTCCTCTCTGATACGAATTGTATCTTTTTTTGCTGCTGCCAAATTCGTAAAACTAATATCTTTTGCTCTTGCAAATAAACCCGTACCATCTGCTTCTGTCACTACAATTTCATCTTGTATTTCTTCACAAATCGCTTTTACTGTAATCAATGCTTTCACATTTACCTTTCTAGAATGAATCATTGTTGCAGTAATATCTTCTAATTCTGCTCGAATTGTCATTCCAGAACAATCTTCCTGCTCTATATGTATCATTTCATCAAAAGGCAATTCGCCCTCCATTCCATGAATCGTTACACCATCTTCTCCTATATAAAGAATCTCGATTTTTAACATACCTTTTACATGTAATCTACCAGCATTACACTTTTTATCCATCAAACGAATGGTTCCACACTCTCGAATAATCATTTTTACATCTGGTTTAATATCAGGCACATTAAAATCATCATCTACTGTAAAAGAACTCGTTGTACCGCACACTTCCCCTGCTATTGAACCACCAATACGATGAATATTTTCTTTTCTTAACTCCATATTACATCCTCCTATTTTTAGCAAACAAATAATAATAGTCTTTGTTACTCTTTTGTCGTCAAGCAATCCGATATTTGCAGTCTATTTCGCTATCTACTCATAACCAAATAAATTCATCGTATGTAAATAATTTTCATTACTTAATTAGAAATATTACCATAATACCTCTAATCCAATATCTTGAAGTTTAATTACAATATAAGGCCATGTTTCTATTTGTAAAATAAGTTCATCTTTTCTAGGACCAATCAACTCACTAGAAAAAACAATACCCTCCGTAGACTCATATACTTCTAATATTTGTACACTATACCCACTCGTTTTCTGCGTTCCATATCCTCTTGCAATATAAAGATATCCTTCGGATTGATATGTAATATTAAAAGCCTCTGCTTTTTTCTCCCCAATTTTAGATAACAATTCTTCTGGTACTTCACTTTCCTCTAACACGGTATACTCCAAATCCTTCACTTTTGGTAATTCTTTTTCTTTCTGGGCACAACCAAACACCGTTCCTGTGAACATAGCTAAAAAGAAAAAGAAAAGCAGTTTCTTTATCATTATATGCTTCATGACTGCTTTCCTTTCCATACCTTTTTATTAATTTTATGTTGTAGATGTAATAATTATGACTCTTTCTTAACCTATTAAAACTTTTTTCCCTTGAAATGCAAATCCATACTTTTTAATACGCTCTGGTTCAATTCCTCGTGCAACTAAAACTGCCTCATATTGCTTTTCTTCAATTTGAGCCAATGCCGCTTTGACAGTATCTTTCAAACTTTCTTCATCATCCCCATCATATACTTTAAATTCTAAAATAATAGCCACATCTTTTTTCTCTTTTGGTTCTAACATAACATCGTAACGGCCAAATCCACTTTCTCGATTGGAAGTAATCACATATCTTCCATGTAATTCTGCCAAAAGCCCCAATACAAACCCATGATAAAAACGCTCTGGTTCATCTCCTAATGGACCTTTTCCTGTATCAAAATAACTAAATGTTTGAATAGTTACTCGTTTCATATAGGCATTCATTTCCTTTAAATTTCCAAGTAATAATGCTTTAATAAAATCATTATAATCAGCCTCTACCGTACCAAACCATTCTTTTGCCATTCTTAAAAACATATATTGTACTTCTTTATTCACTAAAGTAAGCTCATATTTTGGCCAAACACCTATTGTTTTTTCTTCTATCTTTTCTACACTTAACGCTTTCAAATACCCACTCGCAAGTAATAAACTCCAAATAGCCGACTCTGTTTTTTCCAACTGATTATATACAATCTGCTCATCTATCTCACAACAAATAACCTCTCCTTGTAATAAACGCTCCATTGTTTCCTTTACTCGAACACTACCTTCTCGAATTAACTTACCAACTAAGCTATTACTACTTGTATTTGCCCAATAAGTAGCATAAGTTTTCTTACTTAAAAAATTTAAAATCGACCATGGATTATACATATCTTTTTGTGTTCCAAACACAAAACCATCATACCATTGTTTTACTTTCCTTTTTTCTTCCCCTAATCCACATTCTTCTAAAGCATTAAAAACTTCTTCTTCTGTAAAACCAAACGCCGTTGCATATTTATTAGAAGTAGCAGTTACTACCTCTAAATTATTCAAATCTGAAAAAATAGACTCCTTACTTACTCTTGTAATGCCTGTCATAATTGCCCTTAATAAATAAGGATTTGTCTTAAATGTAGAATTAAACATACTTCTTATAAATGATACTGCTTCATTCCAATACCCATGTACATAAGCTTCTTGCATTGGTGTATCATATTCATCTAATAAAATAATTACTTTTTTCCCATAATATTGATATAAACAACGAGCCAACTGGTGAATTGCCATCGTTGCCTCTACTTCTGTTACACCATCTAACACTCGATTGATAAATCCTTGCTCCGTCTTAGATAACTTATCACTATCTAATAAAAATTTATAATCTGAATACAAATTTCGCAATAACTCATAGATTTTAAGTTTCATAGCTTCATAAGTAGTCTCTTTAATATTTGCAAAAGATAAACTAATCACAGGATATGTTCCTTGTAACTTTTGATATTGTTCCTCTTGCCATATCGAAAGCCCCTCAAATAAATCTCCTCGATTTGCATACTTCATAGAAAAGAAAAACTCCACCATACTCATATTTAATGTTTTACCAAAACGACGAGGACGAGCAATTAATGTTACACTATCACCACTTTCCCACCATTCTTTCATAAACGATGTTTTATCCACATAAAAATAATTTTCTTCCCTTAATGTATCAAAACTTTGTATGCCAATAGCAACTCTTCTTCCCATACGCTTCACTCCTATTTTATGGTTATTTTATATACTATTCCATTCATTTATTACAACAAAAAAAGCAACACAATACATTCTATTTTTTAATAAAATCGTATCATATTGCTCAAAATAATGCAAGGTTTCATCATTTTTTTACAGATGGATATATTTCATGTTGGGCATCATACCAAAGTACATAAAATACTCCATTATTCAAAATTCCATACAAACGCCCTTTTCCTGTTAACCTTAACGAAAAAAGTTGG
>CALASV010000104.1 GCA_937888895.1 uncultured Clostridia bacterium
CTGCTTATTTTTCATTTGTGAGAAAGTTATCGTTTTCTAAGTTCCCAAAAAGCAACGGCACTGGCAGCAGCAACATTTAAAGAGTCTACTCCATGTGACATTGGAATACGGGCAGTATAGTCGCAAGTAGCAATTGTTTGTTGTGCAAGACCGTCTCCTTCTGAACCAAGGACAATAGCGAGTTTTTCTTCTGATAATAATTGTGGGTTATCAATGCTAATGGAGTTATCGGTTAGTGCCATAGCAACGGTACGGAAGCCTAAGTTTTTGATTTGTTCAATATAGGAAGTAGATTCATTTTCTAAAAATGTCCAAGGAATTTGAAATACAGTACCCATGCTAACACGAACCGAGCGACGATACAGAGGGTCACTGCAAGCAGGAGTAAGTAGTACGGCATCGATATGTAATGCGGCAGCAGAGCGAAAAATAGCACCAATATTCGTTGGATTTGTTATATTTTCTAAAACAGCAATACGAGATGCATTCATGCAAAGGTCTGTTATACTAGGCAGAGGACGACGAAACATGGCACATAAAATACCACGAGTTAATGGAAAACCAGTTATTTTTGTCAATACATCGGAAGATGCTGTATAGACAGGAATATTATCACAACGAGAAAGAATGTCTTTTGCCTCTCCCTCGATATGCTTTTTCTCTAGTAAAAAAGAAAGAGGGGTGTATCCTGCCTTGAAAGCACGTTCAATTACTTTCGTAGTTTCAGCGATAAAAATTCCTAACTTTGGCTCATACAAATGAAGTAGTTGCGTTTCATTCAGACGAGCATAAATATCTAATTCTGGTATTGAAAAATCAGTAATTTCTATAATATTTAACATAAATTCCTCCAAGAAATTTTCTAACTGCTATTTTATATAATAAATAAAAACAATGCAAGTTTTTTATCATATTGACTCTAGATTTTTACTTTATTACTGGAATGAAGTGAAGAATAATAAAAATATGAAAAATTGCCCCATCGCTAAAAGTAATTTTAGAATGAGGCAATTTTTACGCTATTCAAGAACGTTAGTTTGCTTCAAATGTTCCAGAAGTAGAGCCTATTGTAACTGTATATGTTTCTCCTGATATTATTTCAGGGCTACTTAAAATGAGTATATTAAAATCTAATTTTGGTGTATAGGAAATAATAGTTGTTCCATTGTTATCTGTTAAAGTAATTAAAGTGTCAGCAGATGCATTTCCTACATTTAAAGAAATAACTCCTTGGTTAGAGTCACTAAATGTTTGAGCCATACCAGAAGCACCTGTTCCAATAAAAGTTCCACCTGTAATTGTTGCACTGCTGTCATAGTCTAAAGTAGCAGTATCACCTCTTGTTGGACCACAAACAATCGTATTTCCTCCAGAAATCAATAATGTTCCATTCGCATCAATACCATCACCAGAAGCATTGATATAAAGAGTTCCATTAGAAATTTCAATACTACCATTAGAGGAAGAACTCATGCCAAAGCCTCCACCAAATCTATCATTTCCACGTTGTCCACCAAATCCACTAGAATCTGTACCACCTGCTGCATTGATTCCATCATCCGTAGCAACCAGTTTAATATCTCCACCAGATACTTTTATATGAAGTCCTTCTAATCCTTCATAACTTGTGGAAATAGCAATAGTTCCAGAAGTTATACTTAATGTTTCATCTGCATGAAAAGCATCATCACCAGAAGCAATTTGAAAAGTTCCTCCATTTACAGTTATATTTGTATTAGAATGAATGGAATCGTCAGCAGAATCAATCGTAAAAGTACCACCATTGATAATGAAATCAGAAGTAGCTTTCATACCTTTTATACTAGTGCTGTCGCTTTCTGTTGTAGTAATATTATTATTTGCTAGATTGCCTTGATTTCTACCAGTTCCTTTATTACCTTTGTTTCCACCTGGTCCGCGACCACCAAATCCACCCCAAAATTCTGAAGTTTGTTGTGTTGCATTTTCGTGTCCACCACCAGATACAATATCAAAAGTTCCATTTTCAATTTGCATCGTAGAAGTAGCACTAATACCATCACCTTCAGATTCTATATGAAATGTACCACTTTCTATATAAACAAATCCTAACAAGGCATCGTCTGTGTGTTCTGCATGGATTCCGTCTTTACCAGAAATAATATTTATGGCTGCATTTGCAATACAAACATTATCTTTTCCAGTAATTCCATGAGAGGAGGAAGTAATTGTGTAAGTTCCACTGGTCATAGTTAATTCATCTTTAGAAACAATACCATGTCCAGAAGGAGAAGTAATCGTTAAACTACCTGTACCATTGAAAGTAATATCTTCTTTAGAAAAAATTACAGAATCAATATTGTTTTCATCAATAGCAGTAAAAGTGCCACCATTAGAAAGTGTATTTATTGTATTTGGAGCAAGAGTAATAAATACTTTATCTGATTGTAAAATGTAAATAGGAGCAGAAGTTTCGCTATGAATTGTCACACCATTTAGTACGAGTTGTGTTTTATCTGATTTATCAGAGTTTACAACAATCATACCATTATTTAATGTACCAGAGAGGATATAAGTACCCTCATCTAAAATAGTAATAGTACTACCTGAAATTTGTACAGCATTTGAAGAACAAGTTGCAGAATCACCATTTAATTGAATAATAGCACTTTTATTTTCATCGTAGTCAATATCAAAATCTCGATTAGAAAATATATCAGAGTTTTGACTTACTATAATATTTGTAGTATCAGAGGTTTCATTATTAGATTTTATGGTACTATTGTTTGTTATTTCAGAGTTATCTTTATTTATATTATTATTTGTTGTATCTGTAGTATCTTTATTTGTATTATTATTTGATATATTTGTATTGTTTTCTTGAGTTATCGTTTCGGAATTATTTTGTATGTCATTTTGTGTTTCATTGCTACATCCTGAAATTAATAATAAAGATAGTGATAAAATAGTAGTAATCTGTTTTAGTTTCATAAATAAATTCCTTTCCTTTATGATAAATTTCAATTACAATTCTGTTACTGTCGTTTCTTGTTTCGATACGGTAATTTCTAAGTTTCCATTTCTACAACGTAACTGGTCAATCATTTCTTTTTCTTTTGTTGCGTCTTTGAGTGTAAGATTATAAGTAAGACGGAACATACTTCCCATATTTGTTGTTTTTACACGAATTAATTCATAAGAAGTTGCATAATTAACAAAAACATCTTCAAAGACATTCGAATAATCTAAATCTTCAGGAATTGTAATATTTAAAGTTTTATCAATAGCACTATTTTTTCTTGTACCAAAATCCAACTGATTATAGAGTATGCTAATAGCACACATAATAATTGTAAAAAGTACAGAAAAACCTAAATATCCCATACCTGCGATAAGCCCAGAACCCATAGCAAGAAAGAGCATTGTAATTTCTTTTGCTGTTCCGGGTACAGAACGAAAACGAACTAAACTAAATGCACCTGCGACAGCAACACCTGTACCGACATTTCCATTCACCATCATAATAACAACACAAACGACAGTAGGAAGTAATGCTAATGTAAGTACAAAACTTTTTGTATAACGACTGCGATACATAAAAGCGAAGGCTAGAAGTAAACCAACAAGTAATGAAGTGGCAATACAAAGCAAAAAATCTGAAACGGAAATAATAGGGGTCATATCAGTGTCGAATAGACCTTGAAATAGGTTGTTAGGCATAGCAGTAGTCTCCTTTCATTTTTGGGAAAATAATGGTTTGGTAGGCTGTTCCATATTTAGAAAACGAAGTTTTGTAAATATGTTCTTTGGATAAAATTTGTGTCATCCATAATGGGATTCCGCCAGAACATTTAATTTCCATAAGTACAAGATGTTTTGGAAAAATAGAAATTCCTCCAATTTCTGATTGTAACGATAAATCTTCTTCACGACATAAAATATTGTCATCGAATGTGACACGAAAATCATCTCCACAAAAAGAATAATAAGCTTCTCGTTCATAAGATAAAAAAACAGTAGGGTGGAGTGTTTCATAATAGTTGCAAAAATAATCAATTTCTGCACTAATTTGTGTATTTAGCCCGATGTCGGTTCGCTCACAAATCCATTGCATTGCTTGTTCTTCTGGCATAGATAAGCGACGTTTATATACAATATGTTTATATTTTTTCTTTAGTTCTACAAAAACAGGACTATCTTTATTTGCTTTAGAATAACTGCGAATACGAAGTTTTTCTTTGTAAGCAGGTTTTTCAACAGAACGTCTGATAAGTCGATATGTATTGGTATCGAAATAAATATTACGAATCGTAGTACGACCGTAGTTATCTAAAGCCATATAGGGTTTCATTGTTTCTAAAATTCGTTCTTTTTGTTCTAAAGTTATGATGTATTTTAGTTCATAACGCTTAAAATTTGATTGATACATAACACTCCTCCTTTGCGAAGGTAAGTATAGCAAAAAAAAAGAACGAAAGCGAAAAAACATAAAATCTTCACATTAAATTCATTTAAAGAACATAAATTTTGAAAGTTTATTTTGACTATATATTACGAGAATAGGATACAGTTACGAACAAGTAACATAGTAAATTATAAATATTTGTTCGGCTAAATATTATAGAAAGAAATTCAATGCTTGGTTTCAAAATTTTATAAAAAACTCAACAATGGCGTTATTGTTTCTTTTTTGGCAAAATGATATACTCTAGTTCAGAAAGCTTTCTATGAATGAACAAAAAAGGAGAAATAGAGTATGTCATTTAATATATATAAAGTAGGAGAGCAAATTGCTTCTCTTAGAAAAAATAAAAATTTAACACAAGCAGAACTTGGAGAGCGTTTGAATGTTTCATCACAGGCAGTATCAAAATGGGAGCGAGGAGAGAGTATGCCAGAAATTTCTTTATTACCTGACTTGGCAGTAGCATTAGAAACAACAATTGATAATATTCTTAGTGATGGAACACCACTTGCTGGATATGGACGAAAAATCACAGTAAAAGAAGTAAGAGAAGCTTTAGATTATTTTGAAAAAATAGGTGAATTATTAGGAACAGATAATGCATTTTATATTGGAGCAATTGAAGGCATTGACCGAAAGATGAATATTGAATTTGAGAATTATATGAAGGATAGTTTTACTCGTGAAGCAATGATTGCAGAGGCAATAATTCAATGTTTAGTTTGTGGAGCATATATCGATTTATCTGATGTAAAAAGAGAAATAAAGCACGAACATTGGTATGAAATAATTAAGAAATTTGCAAAAATGCATGGCATTTCTTAAAAAAGAAGTAAAAGAGAAGTAATTTGTAAAAGTTACTTCTCTTTTTTATGGATAAATTGTAGGAAAAATATGTGAGCATAGGTGAGTGATAAGCAAATTGTGAATCTTTACTTGATTTAATAAAAAATTAATATTTTACAAATATTTTTCAAACAAATTTTAAATAAAAATGTGTTATAATAAGTACAAAATCGGAAGAATTTCAATGAGATATTGTTAGGAATTTATAGATAAGGAAAGTGAAATGAACCGATTAGTATTATATGGAGGAGAAGAGAATGGACGATAAAAAGAAAAAATCGCTACTTCGTAAGTTAATTTTTGGTATGGTTGTAAGCTTTATTGCTATTGTATTATGGCAGATATTTATTTTGAAGTTGTTGGAAAATGGAGTTATCAATGTTACAATGGCAACTATATCTATCGTAGGTGTTCTTGTATTTGTATTAGGTAGCAATTTAGTGATGATTCGATTTGTTGTAGGAAAATTTCTTCAAATTTTTAGTGGTCTTAAAGGTATGACAGATGAATCTTTGGATATGGGAGCAAACAAGTTAGCACAAAGAAATGACGAAATTGGTGAAATTGCTCGTTATGTGCAAGATACTTTTGATAATATTGGTAAAGTAATAAATGGAATCCGAACATCATCTCGTGAATTAAGCGAGGTATCAGAAAGTTTTACAAATATTTTCAATAGTATGGAAAGTGCAGTAGAACAAACAGGAGAGGAAGTAGATACTATTGCATCAAATACAATGTTACAAGCAAAACAGGCTGTTGACATGAAAGAAAAAATTAGTGCTATTAGTGATGCGATTGAGAAGATTACAAAAAATGTAGAAATGTTAGCAGAAAGTGCAGAACTGATGAAGGATTATGATAAATCAGTAGAAAAGATTTTAAAGGAACTTGTTACAATTAGTCAAAAGAGTAGTGAGTCAGTGGAAAAGGTTAGACAACAGACAGAATTGACGAATCAATCAGCACAAGAAATTCGTAAGGCAACAGAAATTATTACAGGTATTTCAAATCAAACGAATCTTCTTGCTTTAAATGCAAGTATTGAAGCAGCAAGAGCTGGAGAACATGGAAGGGGATTTGCTGTTGTTGCAGAGGAAATTCGTGCGTTAGCAGACCAATCAAGAGAATCTACAAAACAGATTGAACAAGTAGTGTCTGCGCTTGTAGATAATTCTTACATAAGTGTGGAAATTACAAAAGAAGTATCACAAGCATTTTTAAGGCAGAATGAGAAAATTCAACATACAGAAAGTATTTTTAATTCCTTAAATAGTGAAATTGGTAAGGTGAGTACATCTATTTTGGATATTACAAAAGAAGTAGATGGATTAAATGTACATAAAGATGTTGTGGAAACAGATATTGATTCTTTAACAGGAACTGCCGAGCAGAATGCAGAAAGCGCAGAAGTTACGACAGAAAATATGGAAGAATTCCGACAGATTGTAAATGAATGTAATAAAGCAACAGAAGTAGTAGTAAATGTTTCACAAGAATTGATAGGTTATATTAAAGAATTTAGCGAAGATGCTATAAAAGAAAAGATAATAGTATAAATAAGTTGATTTTATGGAAAAAGTATTTATTAGGTTATTCACTTGATAAATACTTTTTTTGAGTTAAAAGAAAAATAAGAGGATATTTCATTGATGAATTTTTTGTGATTTAACAAAATGGAAATAAAAAATAAATATTTTCTAAATAAAGAAGTGGTAGTTTTATTTACCAATAAATGGAAGGAAGAAAATAATGAGAAATAGAATAAAAAAAGTAATACAGTTTATTATAAATCCACATCTTTTATTATGCTTTGGAATTGCATGGCTCATTACAAATGGATGGTCCTATGTGTTACTTAGTATAGGGATATATTGTGGTATAGAGTGGATGACGGCACTTACAAGTGGATATCTAGCATTTCTTTGGTTGTCTGTCTCACCAGAAAAGATAGTAACCATAGCAATAGCAATGCTATTATTACGTTGGATTTTTCCAAATGATAAAAAAACACTTGGAATGTTGAAAGCCATGAAAGGTAGATTTAAGAATAAAAAAGGGATAAATAAGGAGTTTTATTATCTAATAAAAGATGTAGTTAGTTCAGATGAATACATGGGAATGAAAAATAATAAACATCACATAAAAAGTAATGTTTATAATCATTCTATTAAGGTGGCATATTTGTGTTATAAGCATCATAAAAAATTTGGAACAAACATTAATTTACAAGAATTTAAAAACTGCTCTCGCTGCTTCGGTTCAAGCTCATCAATTTTATCTTGAATACCGGAAAACAGCTTTGCATTTCTTTCTTCCTCAGTTTCTTCAATACCTAAAATTGTATTTGCATCCACCTGAAACAATGTCATCATACGAAAGAGC
>CALASV010000105.1 GCA_937888895.1 uncultured Clostridia bacterium
AAGTGCTGCCGTTTCTTTATGGTCTTTCGTAGATATTAAATAAAACAATGGCTCTGGTTGTACTTTTATGGAGGATACATAAATGGCGAGTGAAGATCTATTAGAGTTAAAAGAACAGTTAGGTAAGAGAGAGAGAATAGAAACAGAATTACAAAATTTACAAGAGAAAAAGAAGCCTGTGGAGGAAAAAGTAAGTGAGTTAGAAAAACGGAAAATTGCAGAGGAAAAAGATGTGACTCGTTTAGAACAGAATAAAGTAGTTTCTATTTTTTATCAAATGATTGGACAAAAAGAAGAAAAGCTTTCTAAAGAAAAAGCAGAGGCTTATGAAGTGGCAAAAAAGTATGAAGTAGCTAAAGAAGAACTGATTGCGATAGAAAATGAAATTGTAAGCAGACAGGAATTGTTGCGAAAGTTGTCAAGTTGTAAATCGAAATATGAGCAGTTATTTCAAGAAAAATTAAAAGAACTTCGTTTAGCAGAACATAAAGATATTTTAAAATTAGAAGAGCAGATTTATGAAATAGAGTGTCAAAAACGGGAAGTACAAGAAGCATTATATGAAGGACGAAAAGTATTAAGTCAAGTAGATTCTATTTTAGAGAGTTTAGACAAAGCAAGTGGTTGGGCGAAATGGGATACGTTTGGTGGTGGTGGATTAGTGTCAGATATGGCAAAACACGACCACTTACAAACAGCACAAGAAAAAATAAGAGATTTACAATGGAATTTGAAAAGTTTTAAAACAGAATTAGCAGATGTAGAAATACACGCAGATATTAAAGTAACAATTGATGATTTTTTGAAATTTGCTGATTACTTCTTTGATGGAATATTTGCTGATTGGGCAGTACTTGATAAAATTTCTGAGTCAAAGTCAAAAATAACAAGTACAAGATATGAAGTAATGGCAGTCAATAGTAAATTAGAAGACCAAATCGATCGTTTAGAGCAGAGATATCAAGAAAAATTAGCACAAAGAGAGCAGTTCGTATTAGAAGAAAGTGAAATAAAAAAGGAATTGACAAATTAGGAATTGTTTGTATAATGTAGAAATTGAAGTCAGGACAAAAGAAAGGACTTCTTTAGTTTAGGTTCACATATCCATTTATCTAATAGATGCAGATGGCAAAGGAGGATATAACGATGGAAATTAAATTAAAAGTAGAAGATATTGATTATGCAAGTTTAATTGAAAAATTATTACCATTAGTAGCTAATAAATTACAAGAAGAAGATGGCGTAGTAGAAAAGTTATTACTTGGATTGACTAAAATTCCTTCTTATTTGATTAAGGCTAGTATCAATGCATTTCCACAGGAAACAAAAGATGATATGGTTGCTTATTTAGTAAATAAAAATAGTGAAGATATCGAGGAAATTTTAATGGATTCTTTGAAACAAAAAGGAGTTACAATGAAAGTTTCTAATATGAGAGTTGAAAATTAAATTTGTGAAAGCGAAAACCTTGCTAGAATTTTTGTTCTAACAAGGTTTTTTCTATGCTATGTTTAACTATATAAAGAATATATTATACATAATGATTGCATTGGCAAGTCCAACGAAAGTACCTACCATAACTTGAATTGGAGTATGGCCAACAAATTCTTTTAATTTGATTTCTGGTAATTTTTTTTGGGAGGTTAATTCTTCAAATGCTTGTACAATTTCTTTAATAATGGCTGCTTGCTTTCCGGTTTCTAATCGAACGCCCATCGCATCACGACAAACGATAAAAGCTAAAATAGCACAGATAGCAAATTCGGAACTGTTTAGTCCACAATATAAGCCACTCATTGTAGCGAGTGAAGTAACAGTTGCAGAGTGTGCACTTGGCATACCTCCATCTCCAAAAAATCTTGAAATATCGAATTTTTTATTTACAATAGCATAAATAATTACTTTTGATGTTTGGGCAACAAACCAAGCAGAAATTGCACCAATGAGTAACGGATTTGTGATTAAATCTTGTAACCAGTTCATAAAAATTACCCCTCTTTGTTTAAAATTTTAACCGAATCAAAGAAGTTATGATAATAGCTATTCGGTTATAAGTAAGCGAAAATTAGGAATATTCGCTTGACTAACATAACTATTATATAGCAAATTTTGATTGAAAACAACAAAAAATCAGTTAAATTTTAAAAGTGTTTATAGTAAAAACAAGCAAGTTGTGTTCTATCTCGTAAATTTAATTTCTCTAAAATCGTACTAATATAATTTCTAACAGTTCCTTCGCTAAGAAAGAGTTTGGAAGCAATTTCTTTATTATTCAGTCCGTCTGCAACAAGGCAAATAAGTTCAAATTCTTTTTCGGTTAACAGAAAGTCTTCATAAGAAGGCATCATTTGTTTTTGTAGGAGAGAAGGAATTTTATCCATAATTTCATTTCCAAAAACGGTTTGTCCATTGTAGACAGCAGTAAGAGCAGGTGCAATTGTTTCAAATGCTTGTTTTAAAATATAGCCTTTTGCTCCAAGTTGAATTGCTTTTATAGGACATGCTTCAATTGCATTTTTAAGCTCGGATCTTTCATGGACTACAACGCCGTCCACTCCTGCAAGTCTCATTCCTGTCAACGTATCGATATTATCACTGATCAGATACATCTTCATCTTATAATTTACCAAGAATCATGAAAGAGATGATAAGTCCGTAGAGACAAACACCTTCTGCAAGACCTACAAAAATCAGAGACTTACCAAGTGCACTAGAATCTTCACTGATTGCGCCAAGAGCCGCTGAAGCAGCACTTGCTACGGCGATACCACCGCCTACACATGACATACCGGTTGCCAGTGCAGCTGAAATATAACCAAGACCTGTTGCTAATGAACCTTCTGCTGCCGCAGCTGCTTCTGCTGCCTGTACAGGTTCTCCGCCAAATAACATGATTGTTGCAATGACAAATGCTCCAAAGTAGAAAAAGACATTTGCTGCAAGTGTTTTCTTAT
>CALASV010000106.1 GCA_937888895.1 uncultured Clostridia bacterium
CTATTCTTATATTTCCTCATATTTGATAATACTGATACTATTTAGCAGCCCATCTTGTAAATGTTTTGTTATATTCTCTATTGTAGGTATTACAAACTTTGCACAAGCTGCTGCTGATGCAGGGGCATTAGATTCTCAATTTGCACAAGTATTTGGCAATATGGAAGATAAAGCTACCGAATCATTACAACAAATTGCAGATGATACAGGTTCTCTTGCAAATCGTATGAAAGGTAGTTTTACACAACTTGCTTCTTTTACAAAAACAACAGGTGCAAGTGAAGCAGAAGCGTTGGCATTAGCAGAACGAGGAATGAAAGCTGCTGCTGATTCTTCTGCTTTTTATGATAGGTCTTTAGAAGATGTAACAGAATCTTTACAGTCATTTTTGAAAGGTAATTATGAAAATGATTCGGCACTTGGTCTTTCTTGTACAGAAATTACAAGAAATACAGCTGCAAATAAATTATATGGAAAATCTTTTCAAGAATTATCTGAATATCAAAAACAACTAACTTTATTGCAAATGGTAGAAGATGCCAATAAACTTTCTGGTGCATTAGGACAAGCTGCAGGAGAATCTGATACTTGGTCGAATTGGCTTGGAAATATGCAACAAGCAGTACAAGATTTAAAAGCTACTGTTGGAAGTACTTTTTTACAACCTGCTATTTTAGGGTTAAAATTTGCAACAAAAGGCATACAAAAAGTCACAAATGCAATAAAACAGTTAAATTCCGAAAATGGAATACTGACCAAAGGTTTAGAAAGAGGTCATGCTTTAGTAAAAAGAGTGCAACCAAGTGTAGAACGTATGGCACAGACATTGCAAAAAGGTTTTGTGAAGGGCAAAGAAGTAGTTAATGATATGACAAATAAACTTGGTGGTACGAAAAATGCTATCAAACTACTTACAATGTTGGTTACAGCTTTTGTAATAGCTATGAATTGGAAGAAGATTACTAAGGGTGCAGAAGATTTCGTGAAGTTGCTTTCTAGCATTGGGAAACTCTTTAGTCTTTCTAATGCAAAGATTCTATTGATAGTAGCAGGAATTGCATTGTTAGCCTTATTAATAGAAGATTTTATTCATTTTTTACTTGGGAATGATTCTGTTATTGGTTCTTTCTTTGATAAAGCTGGTATTGGTGCAGAAAATGTAAGAAAGAAGATTCTTCATGTTTTACAAGTTATTAAAACATTTGTTGTAAATACATTGCAAACCTTGAGAAAAGCAATAGAGGAACATGGTAGTTCTATTAAACAATCCATAGGAAAAATATTTGGAGGATTTTTTACAATTGCAAGTACCATTTTCCGAATGTTATTAAGAATTGCATCTGCAGTATTTGGTGACCTAGAAGGAGTTTTTGAAAATGCAGATTTAAGTACACCAATTAACGCAATTGTATCAATCATAGATGTATTGCTAGGTGTTCTTGGAGAACTTGGAGAATTTATTTCTAATCACTCAGAACTTGTCGGAATATTAGTAGAAGCGTATGCAGCTTTCAAACTTGGCTCTACGATAAAGCAACTGTACAGTCTTGCAAAAGCGTTTGCAATTACTAAAGCAGCAAAGATAGCAGATAAGGCAGAAACTGTTGCTATTATGGGATTATATGCAAAAGATTTTGTGAAAAGTTTAGCAACTTCGACAGTGGCATTAGCAAAACAGGCAGGACAATTTGCAATTAATACAGCAGCTAAAACAGCAGATGTTATCGCACAAGGAGCAATGACAGCAGCTACAGTAGGTTGGAACATAGCTGCTGGAATAGCAACAGCAACGACGACAGCTTTAGGAGCAGCAATCGCATTTTTGACAAGTCCAATCGGTATTGCTATTGCAGCAATCGCAGCAATTATTGCGATAGGTGTTTTACTGTATAAAAACTGGGATACTGTAAAAGAGTATGCTATTTCTATATGGGATAGCATTGTAAGTGTATTTCATAGTGCATGGGAAAAAATTCAAGGATTTTTTTCTGGTGCAGGAGAGTTTTTCAAAGGAATTTGGCATTCGATTGTAGATGTTTTTACTGATATTGGAGTAGCCATTAGTGATGCGATTAGTAACACTGTAAAAGGAGCAATCAATAAGGTACTTGGTGGTGCTGCTAGTGTTATTAATGGTTTTATTTCTGCTATCAATCTTGCGATAGGTGTTATCAATAAAATACCTGGAGTAGAGATTTCTAAGATTGAAAAATTAGAAGTACCTCAGTTAGCTGAAGGTGGTATTGCAACTAGGGCAACAAGTGCAATTATTGGTGAAGGTGCAGAACCAGAAGCAGTACTTCCATTATCCAAACTTGGTGCTATGATTAGTGGGTATATTAAACAAGCAAAAGCAAGTACGATTGGAAAAGAAGTATTAGGAATGCTAAAAGGAGTAATGAAAGAATTTGTAGTCAATGCTTCTGCTTTTAGTAGAGCAACTATGGCAAGTCCTAAGACAGCCTCAGTTAGTACAACAAACAATCAAAACTCTAGCGTAGTGCAAAATGTAGAAATTAACAACAGTTATACTGGAGTAGATAGAGAAGCTACAAAGACTGTATCAAAAGCTATGAAGAAGTCAGCAGTAGATGCTACAACACAAATGGCAAGGTCACTTGCTTATGCGAGGGGGTAAATGTATGGCAAGAAAAAATCTAAGACCGGTATCTATTGCTGGAATTGAGTTTGATGCTTTGATAGAAGAACAAAAAACAATGTCTGCCACGATACCTTCTTATCCAATAGAGGATGGATTTCCTGTATCTGATACGATTATATTAGAACCTATCTCGATACAAATGACTTTATATGTTACCAATACTCCTGTGACGTGGTTACAACGTCATGGGAGTTCTATGGATAGAGTGAATCGAATTTGCGAGGAAATCGAAAATTTATGGTTAGAAAAGAAACTGGTAAAAATAGTGACAAGTGATACCATTTACACCAACATGGGTATTACAAGCATTAGCATAAAAAAGTCAAAGGACATTGGTTATGCAAGAGAAATACAGCTTCAAGCACAGAAAGTTCCAACAACTAAGACACAAACAACAACGATACCAAGTTATCTTTTGAAATCTGGAACATCGAATGCAGAAGCAGGAATGGCATCTACCTTAAAAGAATCTAGTAAATCTTCAAATAGTTCAACAGGAAGTAGTTCTTCGAGTAGCAATAGTCAAAGTAATGCCAAGAAAAGCCAGTCTATTTTATATGGTGTTGCTACTGGACTTGATTTTTTATAAGGGAGGTAAAGAGAAATGTTGTTTATTGCTGTTCCAAATATGAATGATAGTATTTCTACGATATCTATTGATGGAAAGACGTATGGACTTCGTTTTACTTATAATGAGAAATTTGATTATTGGAGTTTTAGTTTATTAGATGAAAATAGAAATCCGATTATTGCGAATACCAAAATTGTACCAAATTTTCCAATCTATCATTTTTATACAGCACAAGATATTCCTGATGGTGTTTTTGGTTGTCTTTCTGATTTGGAAACTGTGGGACGATATGCTTTTGTCAATAAAACAGCCGAGTTTGTCTATATTCCAAACAAAGAACTGGAGGATTAGCAAATGGCAGACAATTGGATGAGAAGATATGTGATGAAGTGTGGTGTAGTGGGGCAGAAAGGTTTCCAAATTGGGAATATCAATAATGCCAAAGAAACAGCACTTCATATTTGTTTTAGTATAGAAAAGTCAGATGCTGAAAATCCAAATGATGCCAAAGTACAGATATGGAATTTGTCAGATACTCATTTAAAAATGTTAGAATCTAAAGATTGTGTTGTGGAACTAAGAGCAGGATATGGGGAAACGATGGCACTTGTGTTAGTAGGCAATGTTACTTCTGCGATTACAACGATGGAAAATGCAGACCGATTGACAGAATTAACTGTAGTAGATGGTTATGTAGAACTTCGAGATACCGTACTTACGATATCACTCAATGGCAAAGTAAATAGTAAGGACATTTATCAAACAATCGCAAATGAAATGGGAATGTCGATAGTGTTTGCGAAAGATTTGACTTTTCAAACGATACCAAATGGGTTTAGTTATGTTGGGAAAGCAAAAAATGCTTTGCAGAAGATAGCAAACTATGGTGGACATAAATGGACCATACAAAATCAAGTCATACAGATTACATTACCAAATAGAGCAGTAAATACAATGGGATATTTATTATCAAGTGAAACTGGTTTACTTGGTATTCCAAGACGAATTACATTAGAAACTGGTGATACTTCGCAGGTTGGTTGGGAAGTAGAGTATTTACTAAACGGTGCTATTGGAATCAATGATGTAGTGAAGTTAAAAAGTTCGATGGCAAATGGATATTTCCGAGTGTGTAAAGTGACAATAGATGGAGATAATTTTGATGGAGATTGGATATGCACAGCACAGCTTATAGAAATAGAAGTAGATACCGAATTGGATATTAAAGTAGAAAAAGCAACTGAAAACATAACGAATACTTATATCAATAAAGGGGATAAGGTTAAAGTTACTCGCACTTTTACAGAGAACGGAAAGAAAAAAGGCTATCAATACAATGGTGGTACATTTGTTTGTTGGCATGATACTTATGATGTCATTCAGAGAAAAGAGGAGCGAGTGGTTATTGGTATTGGAGAACGAGTGACAGCAGCAGTTCATGTGAATGATATCATAAAAGTGAAAGGATAGAAGTTATGTTACAAGAATTGACACAAGCGATAGAACAAACAGTACAAAGTATGATAAATGAAATACATACTGCTTTGCCGGGGAAGATAGTATCTTTCGATATGGAAAAAGGACTTGCTACTGTAAAACCAATCGGAAAGTTTATTACTTCTAACAAGAAGGTGTTAGAATATCCAGAACTATCCGAAGTCCCTTTTGTATTTCCCTATAGCAATCAAGCAGAAGTTGGGATGTTTTTTCCAGTGAAAATAGGAGATACCTGTCTTATTATCATATCCGAAGTAGAATTAGATGAATGGAGAAACGGAGCAGAATCGGAAGGTTCGCTCCGTTTTGATTTAACGAATGCGATTGCAATTCCTAGTTTGGTGCAAAGTAATGATAGAGTATCAGAATGGTTATCAGAATCAGCAGAAAAATCAGCAG
>CALASV010000107.1 GCA_937888895.1 uncultured Clostridia bacterium
GCATATTTTGGATTCATTTTCTCCATAGTTAAGCTCCTTTCGTATTTGATTTAAACCTCAAATTTTTGTACTAATTCATATAAATTAGTCGATTGTGCTGCTAATTCCTCCGATGTAGCAGAACCTTCCTCAGCCATTGCAGAATTTGACTCTACTGTATAAGAAATTTCTTCTACACTTTCCTTAATATTCTGCATATCTTTTGCTTGACTAATTGCTTGTTCCGTTGTCTTTAAAATCATACTACTTACTTGTGCAAATGCTCCTACAGCATCTTCTAAAGAACTCATTACTCGGTTTGCTAATTCACTTCCCTTTGTAATTTCATCAATAGATACTTGGATTAAATTCTTTGTTGTATTTGCTGCTTTGGAACTTTCCTCTGCTAAATTACTAACTTCATTTGCAACTACTGCAAATCCTCGTCCTGCATCACCAGCTCTTGCTGCCTCAATCGATGCATTCAACGATAATAAATTGGTCTGGCTTGCAATCTGTTCAATTGTTTGAATAATACTTTCCATTTCTTTTGAAGTAGATTGAATATTCATCATTGCATTTAACATAGATTGCATTAAATTTTGATTTTCTTTCATCATTGTAGTAACACGTTCTGTTTCCTTTGCAGAATTTTCTGCATTTTTACGATTTTCTATTACTTCTTCGGTTACTTTATTTGTTGTTTGTAATAATTCATGAATTTCTTCAATTTGCTTTCCAGAACCTTCTGCTAAAGAAGTAGAAATTTGAGCTAATTTATCTGAACCACTAGAAACTTGCTCTGCTCCTTGATTCATACCTAAAATTACTTTCGTCATTTCGGAAGAAATGGTAAGTAATGCTTCTTTTAATCGACTAAACTCTCCAACATAATCATTTTTCAATCGAATCTTTAATGCACCATTTGCCATAGCTTTCAATACTTCAGAAACTTCATCAATATACACAATATATTGTTTTAATCTTACTACTGTTTCTTCTATATGATATGCTAACTCACCAATTTCATTGTTTGTATGTACATCTAAATCAACATTTAAGTCACCTTCTGCTAATTTCTTCGCTGTATCATTTAATACAAGAACTGGTTTCGTAATTTTTTCCGAACTCTTTTTCACACAAATAAATACTAAACTAGTCGCGCCAAGAATCACAAATGCTAATAAACAAGCACATACAAAAGTTTCTCGATAATATTCCGAATTTGGCAATACACTTAATATCATATATCCAGTTTCTCCAACATTTGTAAACTGTCCAAATTCTCTTTGTCCACCAAATTCAATTTGCATAAATATTTCTTGCTTTTGTTCTAATGCTTCAATTGCTTCTTTATTCACATCTAAAGTTTTCATATTTAGCATTATAATTTGTTCTGTAGGTGCATACACAATCACACCATCATTCGAAAGCAATACCGAAAAACCTTGTTCGCCTATTGTATAATTTTTCATCAGTTTAGAAACTTTATTTAAACTAATATCTACTCCTGTTACTCCAACTACTGCTCCTGCTGAATTATAAACAGGAGTCGCAACGCTTACAATCATGGTACCTGTGCTAATATCTGTATATGGCTCTGTTAAAACTGTTTTCTTTGTTTTTGCACATTCATACCACGCTCTTTGTGTAATTTCAAAGTCTTCACCTGAAGTATATTTATCCGATTGTGTCAATACATTTGCATCAACATCTGCCACCCATGTAGCAATGACATTTTCAGATTCCGATTTTTTTAACTGTTCCATATAAGTAAAAACAGTAGGATATAACTCTTCTTCTAAAATATTTTCTCCTTTTTTTGTTTCCTCTACTAACTCCTGAATTTGTGGATTCACTGCCATATTTTCTGCCATTTCTGTATATGGTTCAAAAAATGATGCAATCTCCAAAGCACTTGTCTTTGCAGTTAAACCAATTTCTGTTTGATTTGCTTCAATCACAATCGTTCCTATAGCAAAAGAAACAATAATCCCTACAATCCAAAAAATAATGATAACAGGAACACCAATTTGTTGCATAATTTCTGTTTGGATTTTTTTTCTCTTTGTTTTGTTCTCCATACGCTCCTCCTCTAAAGTACCTCATCTTATTATATAAGAAAATACTCTTTACTTCTATTATAAAGCAAAGAGTATTTTTGTCAAATCAATTATTATTCTTCAATTGAACTTCTTCTATGAACAACTACAGTTTCATCCAAACAAGTAAAGCAATCATCTACTTTCTTTTTATCCATCTTTGGTGTTAATAAACTTACTACAGGTACTACTATCATTCCTGCTACCATTGCTACTGCTCCTGCATTGATTGGAGATGCAATAAATTTAAAGAACATATTGGAAACCGTAATACCTACACCACAAATAAAACTTGCCCAAACAGCAGCTCTTGTAACACCTTTCCAATACAAACCATATAAAAATGGTGCTAAAAATGCACCTGCTAATGCACCCCAAGAAATACCCATTAACTGTGCAATAAAGGTAGGAGGGTCTAATGCGATTACTACGCTTATTACAATAAAGAATACTAACATCACTCTCATACAAAGCAATTGTTTTTTCTCATCCATATTTTTTACAATATTCCCTTTGATTAAATCCAGTGTCAAAGTAGAACTCGATGTCAATACAAGAGAAGATAAAGTAGACATAGATGCAGATAAAACTAATACAATTACAATACCAACTAATATATCTGAAAGTGTAGATAACATACTTGGCACAATCGCATCATAAACAATTGCTCCATTGGCATTATAAATGGCTGGTGTATCAAATAAACGACCAAAACCTCCAAGAAAATAACACCCACCAGATACTACCATTGCAAAAAGGGTAGAAATAATTGTTCCTGATTTAATCGACTTTTCATCTTTAATTGCATAAAATTTATGTACCATCTGTGGCAATCCCCAAGTACCAAGGGAAGTTAAAATAACAACACCAATTAAATTTGGTAAATCTGGACCAAAGAAAGAAGTAAAAACACCTTTTTGTCCCATTGTAAGTGGCACATCACTTTCTATTTCTGCTAATTTTCTTACAGCTTCATAAAAACCACCTTGTCCATTTAATACTGCTGCAATAACTGCCACAATACCAAATAACATAACAATTCCTTGAATAAAGTCGTTAATTGCCGTTGCCATATAACCACCTAAAATAACATATACCCCTGTTAAAGCTGCCATTACAATTACACATACTGCATATGGAATATCAAATGCCATTCCAAACAATCTGGAAAGTCCATTATATACAGAAGCTGTATATGGAATTAAAAAAACAAAGGAAATCACCGATGCTGCAATACGAAGTGCATTCGAATCATAGCGTTTTCCAAAATAATCC
>CALASV010000108.1 GCA_937888895.1 uncultured Clostridia bacterium
AAATAATATTAAGTTTGGTGTACTTATCCATAAATTGCGTAAAGAAAAAAATATTCCATTAACCGTATTAAGTGATGGACTGTGTGATTTTTCTCAATTAGCTCAAATAGAGAAAGGAAATATCGAGCCAAGGAAACTATTAAGAGATAGATTATTGGGGCGTTTAGGTGTGGCACCAGAAAATTATGAAAGTTTTTTATTTTATAAAGAATATCATAGTTGGCGAGAAAGACAAGAAATTGTCTATTGTATTTTGTATGGAAAGATAAAAGAAGCAAGGAAGCATTTAGAAAACTATCAGAAAAAGGCAGATAGTTCGTTAGATTATCAGTTTTATCTTGCCATGTTAGCACAAATACGAAGAATAGAAGGTGCAGAAAAAGAGGAGTTAAGGGGGGTATTTCAAAAAGCGCTTGTTCTAACAGTATCTGAACCATTAAAAAGAGAGTTAAATGGTAGGATACTTTCGATAGAAGAATTAAATTTATTGTTAGAATGTGCTTTTTATCAGGAAGAAATATCGTTAGAATGGTATAAAGAATTGATTTCTTATATCGAACAAATGCCATTAGATGACATAGCAGTATCTAAAATATACCCAAAAACGATTTATTATTTTTACGAAGCTTGGAAAAATAATAGTAGAATGGGAGAACAAGAACTTTTTGAAATGTTGAAGTTTTGTAATAGAGCAATTACAATTTTACAGAAGGCAAAACGAATGTTTTATTTATGGGAACTATTAGAAGCAAAAATACAAATTTTACAATATTTAATACCAAAGAAACCTTTACCAGAAATATTTCAAAAGTGGTATCAAACTTGTAAGGATTGGAAAGAAGTTTTAGAGGAAGTATATGCAGAGTATGGTGTTTCTAAAGAAATGAAAGAATTTTGTTATATTTATGTAGATATGGAAGCACATTGTATTGGAGATGTGATTAAAATTCGACGAAAGATGCTTGGGATGACTGCAAAAGAATTAAGTGAGGGAATTTGTTCAGAACGTACTATAAATCGTTTAGAAAATAATAAGAGAGAAACGAAACGAGAAACGATGTTTCGATTATTTGAACGATTACATATGTCAATGGAATTTTGTAAAAATGATTTATTGACGGAATATCCTGAAGCAAAACGATTATTTGGAGAATTAAAATGGGCGAATAATCGTATGGAATGTGAAAAAGTAGACCAATTACTAGAACAGGTCAAATCCATGGTGTCTTTGGAAATTCCAGAAAATAGGCAGGCAATTAGACGGAATGAGATTATCAATGAATGCAATAAAAAAAGGAAGAATAAGGAAAATGTGGATAAACAACATTATATCAATATGATAAAAGAAGTATTGGAATATACGATACCGTATGAGGTAGCAGTAGCTTCAGGAGAAAAATATTTGACGCAGAATGAATTGTCTTGTTTGCAGAATATTATGGCAGAACTAGATTGGTCAGATTCAGAACTAGAACAACTTATACAAGTGCTGTATGACTTATTTGAACATCAAAGACAAATTGGAGATTGTTTAAATATGTATGAGTTTGTGATGGGAACGATTTCTAGTTATTTAGGTGATAAAGGGGAATATGACTTTTCGGATGAAATTAAATTAAAAATATTAAAAAATACAATTGTTAATCGTAGACTTGGGGTAATTGATAGAGGAATTTATGGGTTATTGTGGAATGATGTTCAGAGAAAAAAACATCAACATCCCGTAAAACGAGATGTTGATGAAAAAAAAGAATTAAAAAAATGTCTGTATTTTAGTCAAATGTGTCAAGATGCTTATAAGAGTTCTTTTTTTGAAAAAAAATTAGAAGAGGGAATGTAAAACTTAATTATTACCTTCTGGATTCTTATAAATTGGTAAATCTTCTAATGGCATTATCTGGGAAGTAGTATCTTCTGGAATATTGTTATAAAAAGCAGGACTACTAGCTGTTAATAATAAGCAGAGAGCCATTAAAGGAAGTAATAATGTTTTCTTATTCATAGGAATCACCTTCTTTCTTTAGTTTATGGTATTATTTTACAATAAAATAGTCTAAAAATCACCTGACACAACTGACTAAAAAAATTTTTCTTTTTTGGTCAGTTGTGTCAGGTGATTTATTTATAAGAGTGTGATAATATAAAAAAGAAGATACATTACGAAGAAGTCTAAAGAAGATTTTGTTTTTTGATGTATTTTATAAATAACTGTTTAAAATAAAGAAAAATATTTTCTTAAAAATTTTGAAGTGATAAATTTCTTTAAATTAATAGTTAAAAAAATACGAAAGGAAAATACGATTTCATAATATATGATATATATCGTATCAATGGAAATGGAACTTAAGGTTGGAAAATTTGTGAATTGGGATACTTGTGGAGAATATATTATTATATCTAATTTATTAGATGGAAATGTTATTAAGATTAAAAGTTTTGATAATAAAAGCATTCAAACTTTATTAGAAACAAAATGGATAAAAGATGTTGATGATAGAATTATTCAAACTTTATTTGATAATAATGTATTAATTGATAGTGATATTGACGAAGATGAATTACTTGACCAAAAGTACTATGAGGCAGTGTATGACAATAAAGAATTAAATTTAGTCATTTATCCAACAGTTGCATGCAACTTAAGATGTAAATATTGTTGGGAAGAACATAGAGCTGAATATATGACAGAAAGTGTGAAAGAGAGTATTCTTAAATATTTAAAAAGAGAAGTTCGATATTATAAGTGTTTATATATAAGTTGGTTTGGAGGAGAACCGTTATTAGATAAAAAATTTCTTGTAGATTTTATGCAAAGAATTAAGCAGATTTGTGCAGAGGAGAAAACACCATTAATTTCCAACATTACTACAAATGGATATAATCTTGATATTGATACATTTACATCTTTAGTAAAGTCTAATTTATTGTATTATCAAATTACTTTAGATGGAACAGAAGAAATTCATAACAATTATCGTCCTCATGTAGATAAAAAATGCAATTCATATCAAACAATATTAAATAATTTGATAGCAATTAAACAATCTAATTTAAGACATTTTCAGGTAACTATTCGAGTGAATGTGTCTAAAGAACTATTAGATAATATAGAAGAATTTATGAGTTTGCTTAGAGAAAATTTTGCAAATGATAAAAGATTTTCAATTATATGGCATCCAATAAAGGACTGGGGTGGCATGGATAATGAATTGAAAAAAGTGATTACAGAAGATATACCAGACTTAAGTAGAACATTGAATGATATGTCGTATGAATATAATTTAAATCCTTTTATATTTAAACCAAAATTTAATGATGTATTGTGTAGTGCATGTAAAAACAATTCATATATAGTAAATGTGGATGGAAAATTAGAAAAATGTGTTTTATGTCATGATGTAGCTAAGGACCAAGAAATGTTACAATACAATACTAATAAGATAGGGTATATTACTTCAGATGGTAGACTTATTGTAGATAAAAAAAAGGTAGCTAAATGGATAGTTAGGACACAGTTGAATAATGAATGTAGGGAATGTACGTTACTTCCAATATGTCTAGAAGCTGTGTGTCCAAACAGTAGAAAATTTATCAATACTACAAAGTCATGTACTGTAGATAAAAATTATTATAAATCTATGTTAAGAGAACTATTGGATGTTGCAAAGGAAATAGAAATAAAATAAGTTCATTGAAATGGTAATGAAAAATTGATATAAGAAGAGGAAAGAGAACATGGATAAAGAATACATAAAAAAGAAGCTAATAGATATAATGCAAAGAAATGGAATAAGTATTATTGATGAGTTAGCAGAATTGGAAGTGGATTCGATTCAATTTATAACTATTATTCTTGATGTTGAAGAATATTTTCAAATTGAAATAGAAGAAGATGATTTACAGCTTGATAATCTCAGAACATTAGAACAGTTTACTTTGTTAATAAGTAAACTAATTATTCCATAATTTTTTATGATAGATGACAAATAGTTCTTTGTAAAATTATAGATTTTAATGAATCTGTATTATTCTGAACTAATTGTTACTATAAATAAGCAACAATAAAAAGTCTATCATATTTCAAATAATTGCATAAATGTAAATTATGTAAAGATTTGTTTATGGTTAATACAAACAAGGAGGTGATATTATGAAGAAGAAACTTGAGAAAATTAATAAGAACAAAGATAAGGTAATTTTTTACAAAGAACAAGGATGTGGCTGTTGTAATACGAGTAAGTAATTAGGATAAGCATATATATGGCTACATAGATTATCAGAAAAGGTATAATCTCTCGAATGAGCGATTTTAACTGTGGGAACAACTGTTAGAAGTATTAGAACAAACAAATTGACTTTATAGTTTGTTTGTTCTAATACTCGTTGTTTTTTAGAAGAGTTTAAAGATAAATTTAATTTTTGTATTGTGATATAGTGAAAAATATAATTTGGAGGAATATTACAAATGATAGTTGTTATAGATACTGGAATAAATATTAATCATGAATATTTTAGAGATTATCAATCTAGATTTTTATCTGGGTATGAGTATTTAAATAAAAAAATGATTTATTTAAAAGAAGTTGAAAAAATGTATGATAATAATGGTCATGGAACAGGGGTAAATGCTCTTTTATGTAAATATAGTGTTCAAATGAACATACTTAATATTATTATAAAAGATTATGAAAATTTTAGTGCAGAAGATTTGCAATATATATTGAACTATATAAAAGATAATATTGATTGTAATTTAGTTCATCTTAGTTGTGGAATTCCAGAGTGTTATAATATAAAAAATATATATGATTGTTGTAGTACATTATATAAAAAGGGAATTTATATTGTATCTGCTTTTGATAATACGGGTTGCCAGTCGTATCCAGCAGTGTTTGACAATGTTATTGGAATTGATTTTTGTAGAGAATATAATCATATAGATGAATTTGATTATTATGAAAATAGCATGGTTAATATTAAGGGTGCTTGTCTTAAATACTTACTACCAGATAGAAAAAATAATGATTATCAATATTGTGAAGGAACGAGTTTTTTATCAATATATTTTACAGCTTTAATAGCTAATTACTTATCTGAAGGTACAATTTATGATTTTGAATCTATATGTAATAAATTGAAAGAGAAAGCTCAGAAGGTATATGTAGAGGTACATAATAAGAAACCAGCATTAGATGTTTTTGAAATAAAGAAAGCAATAGTCTTTCCGTTTAATAAAGAGATTCATAGCTTACTGAGATTTCAGGATATGTTAAATTTTGAAATAAAAAGTGTTTTAGATAGTAAATATATGGGAAATATAAACCGTACTATTGGTACAGTACTACAAAATCTAAATGATAAAACCAATCTTATAGTTGAAAATATAGAAAAATTTGATTGGGAAGGAGATTTTGATACAGTAATTTTAGGTCATTTAGAAAAGTTGGAAAAAATAACTAAACAAAATTATTTTGAAAAGATAATTGAAAAATGTGCACAATACAATAAAAAAATATATATATTAGATGATATGTCTTCGCAAAAACGAAAATTTTTATTAAATATGATGAAAAAAGAGAATGTATTTTTCAATAGTATATCTACACTTGATATGCAACAATATAATAAAGATAAGCTTTATCGTTTTGGCAGACCAATACTATCTGTATTAGGTACAAGTTCAAGACAAGGTAAATTTACCTTACAACTTGAGTTGAGGAAAAGGTTTTTAAAGGATGGGTATAAAGTTGGACAGTTAGGAACTGAGCCAACATCAAAGCTTTTTGGTTTTGAGGAAATGATTCCATTTGGATATAATGCATCTGTTCATTTAAATATGGAGGATATGGTGTTTTATAATAATTCTTGTATGCATGAAATAGGACTGAAAGAGCCAGATATAATCATCATAGGAAGCCAATCTCAAACAGTAAATTCATATTGGGGAAATCAAAATATGTACCCATATGAACAATATTTGTTTTTACTAGCTACGGAGCCAGATGCATATATATTATGTATTAATGCAGATGATTCTGTTGATTATATAAAGCGAACACAAAAATATATAGAAAGTATTACATGTGCTGTAAATGTTGGAATAGTTCTTTTCCCAATGGAAAAGAAAGGGAATGATATTATCATAAATGATGAAAGAGTTTTAAGTAATAGTGAATTACAGGAAAGGGTAATGTATTATGAGCAAATGCTTGATAAAAAGGTATATATTTTAGGAGATGATACTTCGATGGAAAACCTTTATCTAGCGTGTATAGATGCCTTTTAGAAAAGATAAGTCAATGCTATTATTTTGTTAATAGTGTTATGGAGTATAAAACATGAAAAATTTGGAATTTCAAATGTTTGTAAAAGAAATAGAAAAGAAACTAAAACTTTGTGGTGGATATAGTATTGGTATTGTAAAGAATGGTGAAATTGATGATATATTTTGTTCTGGATATAGTGATATAAACCAAAGACAAGCTGTTAATAAAAATACTAAATTTCCATTGTCATGTCTTACAAAAGGATTAACAGCTTTGTTAGCATATGATTCTTTGGATGTTGATATTCCTTTAAAGGAATATTGTAAAATGAGTTTTAATAACAGTTATGTTACAGATAATATTACTTTAAGGGATTTATTGTGTCACAGGTCTGGAATATATCCAAATACATTATGGACATATTTAATGAGAGAAAAAGAAGTTTGTGAAACAGTAGATGATTTACCAAGATTAAAAAGTGAATCGTTTAGAAAAAAGTATATATATAGTAATTATGGATTTTCACTTGTTTCTTATGTTTTAGAATGTTTATATAAAAAGTCCTATGAAAGCATACTTGGTGTGGAAACATTAAAAAAAATGGGAATAGAAGATTTCTTATTTTATGAAAAAGACAATAGTAAGAATAAAAGGAACATAGAAGCAAAACCATATTTTTATGATGGGGAAAAGTATGTAGATGGAGAAACATTGAATGTTCATTTGTTGAATTCGGCATCTGGTATTATTTTGGATATAGAAGAAGCTTTGAAAATCTTGTTGTATTTGATAAGAATAAGTAATTTAAAAGAATATAACAACTTTTTTATACCTAATATTCTTAGTGATGTAGGAAAATTGTATAAGGAAGTAGGATATGAAAAATATGCATTAGGTCTTTATCATAAAGAAGTATATGGTTATGATGTTTATTATCATAATGGATATATAGTAGGGTATTCAAGTTTTATTGGTTTTGTACCAAGGTTGCAAAGTGGAATTATTGTATTATGTAATAATGAAAAAACAGTATTTCCTAGAATTGTTGCATATAAAGCATTAGAGATGCATTTAGGAATGAATGGTTCTAATTGGTGTAATCGTTTGCTAAGGGAACAGCGATGTGGGGAATATAGCAGAATGGCATTTATTGAAGAAATCCAAAAAAGTAACAATACAAT
>CALASV010000109.1 GCA_937888895.1 uncultured Clostridia bacterium
AAAGCTAATATATGATAAAAGAAAATACTTTTATATTTATTATATATAAACTTAATTGATTCCTTAGTAATTGATATTTTGGATAAATCTTTTTGTTTCTTATGTTTTTGCCTGAATCCATTACTTCTAAAAAATCCTGAGGGTCCATAATGCGAACAACCGAGTCGCCAAGAACATCCATGCTTTCTCTTATATTCATAATGTTTTTTGCCGCCTGATTTATTTGCTGAACTTCCAGTTCTTCGTTTAACACAATAAGACCGTTCGGTGTATTTTTAACAATTGCATCAGAAAAACTTTCTGCTTTATCTTTTAAAAATGGCATACACATCGAAATTTCTGCTTTTCCTTGACAAATCGCAATCGCTTTTTCAAAACAAGTGTTGTAGCCACAAGAGCCACAGTTGAGCTGTTGTGCCTTATCGGATTTACCCATTTGTCGCAATACGCTTTGAATTTCGCTTTCTAGTGGCATAGACAATCTATGTTCAATCTTCTCAAATTGTTTTTTTAACATAACTGGTAATGGCTGAGTTACTTCAAAATCTTTTTTGCCAGCAAAATTTACAACTGCCATATAATCCTGAACAAATCTACTCTCTTGCTTTTCCATGACAGGACCATTAATACAACTACCTTCACAAGCTGACATTTCAATAAAGCACTTATGTACTTTACCACTTTCCATATCTTTCAAAGCTTTCATGCAATTTTCTACACCATCAATTGCTAAATAAGTATAATTTGTGACATCTTGTGCCATTGTTTTTAATACTCCACCTGTTGTTGGAAATAATCTAGCACGACTTTCTTCTTGTTCTTCTAGTTCCTGTATTAAGTCAATCTGTTCTTCTTCTAACCATCGACTTAATTCTTCATACGTAAGTACAGCGTCTGTTATTCCAGCATAATGTTCGGCTTCATCCTTTTTTGCCACACAAGGTCCAATAAATACCGTTTTCGCATTTGGATATCTCTTTTTAATGTCCATACAATGTGCCTGCATTGGAGAAACAACATCTGCTAAATATTCTAAACAAATTGGAAAATACTTTTGAATCAATAAATTCACCGAATGACAACAAGAAGTAATTATAATATCTCGTTCTTCCTCTTTTAATATTCTCTCGTATTCTTTTTTTACAATGGTAGCTCCAATCGCAGTTTCTTCTACATCAAAAAATCCAAGCTTTTTTAATGCTATTCTCATTGCTTCAATTCCAACATTTGGATAATTAGCAATAAACGAAGGAGCTAAACTAACAATAACTGGAGCATCTCCTTGCAAAAACACTTTCACTTTTTCTATCTCATTTACAATTTCTTTTGCCTTTTGTGGACATACAACAAAACACTTGCCACATAAAATACACTCATTTCCTATAATATGTGCTTGATTTCCTGAAAACTTAATTGCTTTTACTGGACAATTTCGTATACACTTATAACAATTTTTACAATTTGATTTTTTTAACATGAAACAATTTGGCATAACTTTTTATCCCTTATTATTCATATTTTACATTATAAACACAATCTAATAAAAATTCTTTTTCTTCTTCCTTTACTTTGACAGACTGAGCTACTGCTACTAATGGAATCCACTTTTGTGCATAATGTTTATCCGTATTTGTTCTTTCACAAAAACTATCCATATAATATTTTGCACCTTCGGTATCTCCACTAAATAAAAATAATAAATAGGTTCTAACAGCATCTGCTGTAGCACTTCCTTGTGCTGCATGAGACCAGTCTAAAATATATGGAGTACCATCTTCTGTAATAATGATATTCGAAGGATTAAAATCTCCATGACATATTTTGTTATGTCTTGGCATACTTTTTAATCTACTATGCAACGCATAACGAGTAGTAGCATCTAAATCAGAACGGCTAATTTCTCGTTTCATTTTATCTTTTAATTTATTTAATAATGGACTCTTTTTTGTCTGTGTTTCAATTTGTAAATCTAACAATAAATCAATATACTCGTTCTTCTTCTCTGGATGTTCTTCCATTAACTGTGCTAACGATTTTCCTTTAATAAACTCAGATACAATTGCCCATTTTCCTTCATATACAGTAACTTCTAACAATTTTGGAATGTTTAATCCTGTTTCTTCCATTCTTGCCTGGTTTAATGCTTCATTTAATACATCTGCTTTGGAATATCCTATATCAAATACTTTGATACATTTATCTCCATTGCGATATACTGTTTTATTTTTTCTTACTGCAATAACGCTACTTGTTTCCATACAGTCCCCTCCTACTAATAACATATCCTTATAATAACACAATCTTTTTCATAAATAAACATTTTTTATAAAATTTATGTATAGGAAAAACCTAACAATAAAACAAAAACGAATATAGACAAGCTAGAAAAATCGTGGTACACTACGAAAGAAAAAATATGAAAGAAATGGAGATTATATTTATGGCAAATCCTATTGTTACCATTCAGATGGAAAATAATGATGTGATTAAGGTGCAGCTTTATCCTGAAATCGCACCAAACACTGTAAACAACTTTATTTCTTTAGTAAAAAAGGGCTTCTATGACGGTCTCATCTTCCACAGAGTTATTGAAGGCTTCATGATTCAGGGCGGTTGTCCGCAAGGTACCGGCACAGGT
>CALASV010000110.1 GCA_937888895.1 uncultured Clostridia bacterium
CCACGAGATCTTGAAGTAATGATGAAATTTAGGCATAAGATTGAAGAACAAATAGTAGACTACTTAAACTTTAAAAGTTATCGAAAGGATAAAGAATAAAGCCAATCGAATTGGGGAGCTCTTTTTTAAAACATTTTATCAATATCTTTTGTGTTATTTTTAACAATTTTTATTGTAATAGCAGTAATTTTTGGAAGAAGTACAGAAAAAAAAGAGCAGAAAACCGTTTGGCAAGAAGGTAGTATGTTGCGAATTGGTGATATGCAAGTAGATTATCGAGAAGGTTTGATTTATTTAAACGCAGTACAAAAAGAATATGAACAATATTATGGGAATGATATTTGGAAATATGCTGTAGATAGTAATGGTAATACGATGGGTGAATTGATTAAAGCCCAAGTATTAGAACAAATTACATATATTAAAGTAGTTTGTAAAAAAGCAGATGAACTTGCGATTGTTTTGTCAGAGGAAGAATTATTGCAAGTAGAAGAACAGACAAAAGAGTATATGGCAAAAATACAAGGCTCGGATTTATTGCTTCATGGTGTGAATGCTGATATTGCAAGAAGAATTTATGCTGATAATTTATTGGCAAGAAAAACATTTGAAGTTACTACATTGAATGTGAATACTGATATTTCCAATGAAGAAGCAGCACAAAGTCGTTTTCAATCAATAGCAGTGAGAACTTATAAAATTGATGCTTCCGGTAATAAAGTTTTTTATGAAGGGGAAGAATTAACTAAGTTATTATCAAGAGTAGAATCATTACGAACGCAAGCATTAACAACAGATAATTTTTATAAGTTGGCAGAAGCAAATACCGAAGATTCTGCGATGTTGGATTTTACAGGTGGCGTAGGTGATTTTCCAAAAGAATATGAAGAACAAGTGTTAGGCTTAAAAGCAGGGCAATTGTCAGAAGTAATCGAAACAACAGATTATTTTTATATTTTTTATTGTGTCACACAATTTGATGAAGATGCAACACAAGCGAAAAAAGAGGAAATTATTTTAGAGCGTCAAGAAGAAGAATTTAAACGCTGTTATCAAGAATGGAAAGAACAGATTGCGATTGAAGTAAATGATGAAGTGTGGAATGCACTAGGGTTTGATACAAAAGAGTAAGCTATATATAAGTGATGCGTTTTTTGGACATAGGACACACTCTCGTTCGGGGCGAGGCGTAGCCGTCCTAAGCTCGAAAAGACCTCGCTAAGGACGAACGCCTCTTTACGGTTCTCTGTCCAAAAAACGCATCTACTTGGAAAAGATTTACTTTTTTGGTACATATTAAGATATTTGTAAAATGATTTTTTAGTATTATATTATCGAGGACAGTTTATCTCGAAAATGTCATCTATCATGTGATGTACGAGCGTAGCTTCCTTTGTTTGTGCAAGTTTATAGAGTACTTCTTTTCCTTCTCTACGGCTTGTAATAAGCCCTGCTTGTTTGAGTGTTTTTAGGTGATGGGAGACAGCTGGTGAACTCATTTCAACAGCTGTGGCGATATCACTGACACATTCTTCCGTATGACATAAGAGCCAAAGAATACGAAGTCTTGTGCTATCACATAACATACTAAAAATATCTGCTGCCATGAAAAATTGTTGTTCATTTGGAATCGTTTCCATAAGTTCTAATAAATTTCCATTATGGTTGTGTAAGATTGCCCATGTTTTTGCATTCATTTTATATATTCTCCTTTTGCATGGTATTGAGTGCTCTCATCGAATTTAAAATCGCAATCACACAAACCCCTACATCAGCAAACACAGCCCACCACATACTAGAGCGTCCAATTGCACTAAGAAATAATACAAGTACTTTCACTCCAATGGCAAATACTACATTTTGATGTACAATAGAGAGTGTTTTTCTTGCGATACGAATAGCAACAGGAAGTCTTGATAATTCATCAGTCATAATAACAATATCAGCTGCTTCAATGGCTGCATCGGAGCCAAGTCCTCCCATGGCAATGCCAATATCTGCTCTAGCAAGGACAGGAGCATCATTAATCCCATCTCCGACATAAGCTAATGTATGTCCTTTTCCTTGTTTTTCTAATAATTGTTCTACATAGGTTACTTTATCTGCTGGTAATAATTCAGCATAAACATTATCAAAAGCTAGTTTTTTCGCAATAGCTTCTCCGGTTGTTTTTTTATCCCCTGTTAACATTACTAATTTTTTGATACCATTTTGTTTCAAGTCTTTTAAGGCAGAAGGAGTATCTTCTTTTATTTCATCATTAATACATAAAATCCCTGCGAATTTTCCCTCTATAGCAACAACTACCATTGTGCCATATTCCATAGAAGTTTCTATATTATTCGGAAGAGAAATGTGATGTTCTAGAAGAAGTCTCCAGTTTCCTACTAACACTTCTTTTCTATTTACGATGGCACGAACACCAAAGCCAGCAAATTCTTCTACATCGGAAATTTGAAGTTGTTCTGGTTCTTCACAAAGGTTGTTATATTCTTCTACAATGGAAAGTGCAATTGGGTGAGAGGAATAAATTTCTGCCATAGAAGCAAAGAAAAGTAATTCTTCTTTGGAATATTGTTCCGATATCACATCAGTTACCTTAAAATTTCCTTTTGTTAAAGTACCTGTTTTATCAAATACAAACGTATCTGCTTTCGCAAGTGCTTCTAAATAATTGCTTCCTTTCATTAAAATACCTTGTTTTGCTGCACCACCAATGCCACCAAAAAATCCAAGTGGTATAGAAATAACAAGAGCACAAGGACAAGAGACTACAAGGAAATTTAGGGCACGATAAATCCATTCGGAGAACGATTGTTGTAAAAGAATAGGAGGGACAAAGGCCAATAGTACAGCAAGAATTACAACAATAGGTGTATAAACTCTAGCAAATTTAGAAATAAAGTTTTCGGCTTTTGCTTTTTTAGAAGAAGCATTTTCTACCATATCTAAAATTTTTGCAACAGTAGATTCACCAAATGGTTTTGTTACTTTTACAGTTAATGTACCACGTAAATTGATACAGCCACTAATCGCAGTATCTCCTACAGAAACTTCTTTTGGGAGTGCTTCTCCTGTCAATGCTTTTGTATCAAGGGAAGAAGCTCCTTCTAAAATAATACCATCTAAAGGAATCTTTTCTCCTGGCTTTACAAGAATGATATCATCAATAGCAACTTCTTCAGGGGAAACAATATCAATAATGCCATCTTTTAATAAATTAGCAGAATCTGGACGGATTTGCATTAAAGAAGCAATGGATTTGCGTGATTTCCCAACAGCATACGACTGAAATAATTCGCCCACTTGGTAAAAGAGCATAACAGCAACGCCTTCGGGATATTCACCTACAAAAAAAGCACCAATCGTAGCAATCGACATTAAAAAGTTTTCATCAAATACTTGACCATTGCATATATTGAAAAATGCTTTTTTTACAACATCTCCACCAGCTTTTAAGTAGGCAACTAAAAAGATGGCAAGAGAAATCCAAGGTTTCAATGGAAAATCTGGTAATAAAAAAGAAAAAATACAAGCAAGTAAAAATATAATACTAGAAATCACGATTTTTCGTAGCATTTTCTTCTGTTTTCTTGTCATAATAACCTCCGATAAAAAAGGCTACAGATAAGAATAAATGAATCTATAGCCTGTAATATATAGCTTTGTTAATCAAATATTTGTAATCTACTTCGCTATTTACTTAGAATGGAATATCTATTATTGCAATTTACTTCAGTTAGATTTCTTCTATAGAAACATCAGGTTCTATTTTTTTTGCAATTTTTGTAATGGAGTCAGTAATAGTATTTACAATAGAAGCTTCAAATTCTACAAAAAGTTTTTGTGCGATAAAATTCAAACTAGCAGAAGTGACACCGTCTAATTTTTGAATAGCTGTTTCCATTTTGTTTGCACAGTTAGCACAACAAAGGTCTTCAATAACATAAGTTTTTTTCATAATCGTTGTTCTCCTTTATCAAATAATTAAAAGATTGTTTAATATTTTAATTGATTATACCAAAAGAAAAACGATAAGTCAATATAAATAAATAGTTTGTGTTTTTTATAAAAGTATGTTATAACCTATAGAAAAATAGAATAAATGTAGAAAGGACGATTATGGAAGAAAAGTGGAAATTATATAAAAGTAAATGGAACACATTGTGGAAAAATTTCTTTTTCTATTGTTGTATTCCTTCTTTCTTTTGCTATATTTTTGTAGAACTGTGTTCAAGGAAATCAATATTAGATGTGATTCTGTTTTTTGTAAAAAATCCATTTGTTTTTTTGTATAATGGATTGATTATTGCAGTGACAGCATCAGTTTGTTTACTTGTAAAAAGACGGATATTTGCTTTAGTAACCGTAATAAGTATATGGAGTTTAATTGCTATAACAAATATGGTATTATTATTATTTCGTACAACACCATTTACTATGGTAGATTTATTCTTAATAAAAAATGCATTAAATATTATAGACCTTTATTTGTCTCCTTTTTTTATTGTACTTATTGTTGTAGGAGTTTTGGCAGTAGTAGTATTTTGTATTTATCTTTTCTTTAAAGCTAAAAAAGAAGTTGTACCAATAGACTATATTAATTGTGTGCCATTTTGTGTTTTGCTGTGTGTAGGAATGTTAACTTTAACAGATATAGGTATGGAAATTGGATTATTAGATAGAAATTTTGGAAATTTGGCACAAGCATTTCATGATAATGGATTGCCTTATTGTTTTATGAATAGTGTATTAAATACTGGTATAGAAAAACCAGAAGATTATTCTACAGATAAAGTAGAGGATTTTTTAGAGGAAATAGAAGAAGATACGGGTATAGATTTATTTGAACCTAATAAAATAAACCATTTGCCACTTCAAATAAGTAGAGCAATAAAATTTGGATTAGTAACAGTACCTAACGTAGAAAAGTTAGAAAAACAGGAGATGAATCAAGCAGAATCTGAAATAACAGATAGAGAGGATTCTTCTTTAGAGAATATACAAGAAGAACAGATAGAGGTAAGCGAAGAAGATGTTATAGAAGAAAATATACAATCAGAACTTCCAAATATTATTTTTTTACAACTGGAGTCTTTCTTTGATGTAAATTATATTGAAAATTTTTCTTGTACGCAAAATCCGATTCCATTTTTTACTTATTTAAAGGAACAGTATTCGAGTGGTTTTTTGTCTGTACCATCCATTGGTGCAGGAACAGCAAATACCGAGTTTGAATGTATTACTGGTATGAATTTAGATTTTTTTGGACCAGGGGAATATCCGTATAAAACGATTTTGAAAGAGAGAACTTGTGAAAGTTTAGCCTATAACTTGAAATCTTTAGG
>CALASV010000111.1 GCA_937888895.1 uncultured Clostridia bacterium
GTTAATTTTATATTGGATCTGTTATGCTGTTTTGAAAAGAAAATATTAAGGAAAAGAAAATGAAGGGGCTGTTACACTAAGCAAAAAGACGACAAGATATAATCTTTAACTCAAAGAAATACTTCTATATCTTGTATGAAATTTACTTGGTGTGACAGCTTTTTTATTTTACAGTCTTCTCAAAATTGGTCAATACAATTATAATATATTTGACCGAATCGGTTCATGGAGGAAGAGAATGAACGAAAAATTTTTTTCTTTGCCTATGGAAAAACAACAGGCAATTATCAATGCAGGGTATCGAGTATTTTCGCAAAATTCCTATAAAAATAGTCCGATGAGTGAGATTGCTATGGAAGCAGGAATTAGTAAATCGTTACTTTTTCATTATTTTCAAAATAAAAAAGAGTTATATTTATTTCTTTGGAATAGATGTGCTAAAACAACGATAGATTTTATGACAAAATATGAATGTTATGGACAAAAAGAGTTATTTGAAAGTATGGAACGAGGAATGAGAGCAAAACTAGAAATCATTCGATTATATCCAGATATGGCGAATTTTACAATTAAAGCATTTTATGAAAAAGATGCTGACATTTGTTTAGCTATCCAAGAAAGTTATCAGAAATATTTTAATTTAAAGGCAAAAAAAACTAGGTTAAATTTGAATCCAGAGCAATTTAGGGATGGTTTGGATATTCCGATGATGTATCAAGAGATGTATTGGGCATCAGAAGGCTATCTTTGGGAGATGGTACAACGAGGCAATTTAGATATTGACCAAATGGAAAAAGACTTTACAAAACTGATAAACTTTTGGAAAAGTATATATTTACGGAAGGAATAAGTGTATGGAAGTAATAAAGACGATGAATTTGACAAAGTATTATGGAAAAGCAAGAGGAATTATAGATTTGAACTTATCTGTAAAACAAGGGGAATGCTTTGGCTTTATAGGACCAAATGGGGCAGGAAAATCAACAACGATTCGTAGTTTATTAGGGCTTATCACACCAACATCAGGAAATGCACAACTTTTTGGCAAAGATATTCGGAAAGAAAAAGACTTAATTTTAAAAGATATTGGATATTTGCCGTCGGAAGCAATGTTTTATCATGGAATGAAAGTAAAAGATATTTTAAAGTTATCTGCTGATTTGAGAAAAATGAATTGTACGAAAGAAGCGCAGAATTTATGTGAACGGTTACAATTAGATACTTCTCGTAAAGTAGAAGAATTATCTTTTGGTAATCGAAAGAAAGTAGCGATTGTTTGTGCATTACAAAGTAATCCTAAGTTATTGATTTTAGATGAGCCGACAGGTGGCTTAGACCCTTTAATGCAACGGGAATTTTTTGAGATGATAAAAGAACGAAATCAAAATGGCACAACGATATTTTTATCTAGTCATATATTATCTGAAATTCAGCAAAATTGCACGAAAGCGGGAATTATTAAAGATGGAAAGTTAATTGCTTGTGATAGCGTAGAAGCATTAGCAAAAACAAATGCAAAACGTGTGACAATACAGGGGAGTGTAATGTTAGATGGATTAGAAGGAATCCGAGATAGAATAGATACAGATAATGCCATAAGATTTCTTTATAATGGAGATATGAATCTTTTATTACAACGACTTTCTATGGGAAATATTATGGATGTAACAATATCCGAACCAAATTTAGAAGAAATTTTCTTACATTACTATGAAAAGGACGGTGAGGAAGCATGACGATTATCAAACATGAACTCAGGCAAGGGAAAACATCATTGTTGATTTGGACAGCTTCGATTGGATTTTTATTGTCTGTTTGTGTATTTTTATTTCCTGAAATGAAAGGAGAAATGGAGGGAGTAAGTGAGGTATTTGCCTCCATGGGTTCTTTTACAGCAGCATTTGGTATGGATAGATTGAATTTTGGCACATTAATTGGATATTACGCGATTGAATGTGGGAATGTGTTAGGACTTGGTGGAGCATTTTTTGCTTCTTTATGTGCAGTTAGTATGCTTAGTAAAGAAGAAAAAGAAAAAACAGCAGAGTTTTTGTTTACACATCCAGTTAATCGTACTCGTATTATTACAGAGAAATGGATTGCTATTTTGGTGCAAATTACTGTTATGAATTTTATTATTTATATTCTTTCGGTAAGTTCTATGGTTATAGTTGGGGAAGAAATTCCATGGAAAGAAATGAATTTAATGCATTTGGCTTATTATATTTTGCAAGTAGAACTTGCAGGTATTTGTTTTGGAATTTCAGCATTTGTACGAAAAGGAAGTGTAGGGATAGGACTTGGTATTGCTATTATCATGTACTTTTTGAATTTAATAGCAAATATAGCCGAAGTAGCACAATTTTTAAAATACATAACTCCTTTTGGATATTGTGACGGTGCAGATATTGTAACAAATGGTAAATTAGATGGGCAACTATTATTTATTGGTATCATATTATGTGTAATGGGAATTGTCGTTGCTTATTTAAAATATAATCGAAAAGATATGTATTGTTAGAAAAGAGGAACATATATGATTATTTTAATTACAGGTGCGTCACATACTGGAAAGACAGCTCTTGCACAAAAACTACTAGAACAATATAAATATCCATATTTGTCAATGGACCATTTGAAAATGGGTTTAATTCGAAGTGGACATACGCAACTTACTCCAATGAGTGATGATGATGAGCTTACGGCATATTTATGGCCAATTGTTTGTGAAATGATAAAAACAGCAATAGAAAATGAGCAGAATTTAATTGTGGAAGGTTGTTATATTCCTTTTGATTGGGAGAGTTATTTTGAAAAAAATTATTTAGAGAATATCAAATATTACTGTCTTATTATGAGTGATAAGTATATTAAAAATCATTTTGACGATATAAAGAAATATGCAAGTACTATAGAAAATCGTTTGGATGATGAATGGTGTACGATGGAAAGTGTGTTAGAAGATAATGAATGGATGTTAAAACTTGCTCAGAAAAATAAAGTAAACTATGTGTTAATTGATGATGTATATGAATTGAATATTGAATTATAAAATAGTATATGTAAATGAAAGAAGTTCCTTTCTTACCATACGTTAAGTGTGTAAAGCATTAAGTGGTGAGTAGGGAACTTTTTTATTAGGAGGTTGTAAATTTTAAAATTTATCTTAAAATAGTAACGTGATAAGAATTTTGTCGTATAATAAGTTAGATAAAAAGGAGGGGACTATGGAAGATAATCAAATTATAAAATTGTATCAAGAGCGTTCAGAAACAGCAATATCAGAAACAGCAAATAAATATGGAGTGTATTGTCATTCGATAGCATATCGTATTTTACATAATGAGGAAGATAGTGAAGAATGTGTGAATGATACTTATTTTAGAACATGGAATAGTATACCACCACAAAATCCGAATGTGTTCTCTGTCTTTCTTGGGAAAATCACACGTAATCTAGCGTTAGATAAGTATAGATATTATAATAGAGAAAAACGAGGAAATGGACAAACAATGGTAGTATTAGAGGAGTTGGAAAATTGTATACCATCTAGAAAAAGTACCGAACAAGAAATTGATGATAAAATGTTAGTGGAATTGTTAAATACTTTTTTAGAAGGTTTACCAGTAAAGAAACGAACGATATTTGTGCAACGGTATTGGTATTTGCGTCCGATTAGTGAAATTGCACAGGAATTTCATGTAAGTGAAAGTAATATTAAAATTACATTATTTCGAATTAGAAATAAACTAAAAAATGTATTAGAAAAGGAGGGGATTGTGTTATGAAAGGAGAAAGATTATTAAATGTTTTTGGACAAATTGACGATAAATTTATTATAGAAGCGATGCCAAAAGAAAGAGAACAACAAAAAAGAACGTTATATCATTGGATTCCTAAAGTAGCTATGGCAGCAGGTATTTGTTTTATTGTAGGAATAACGATGCGAAATATAAATCAAACTAAATTAGAAACGGGTAGTGTAACAAAAGATACTGCTATGAATACAACAGCAAGTATAGAAAGTGAAAATGTACAAGAAAAAGATACAACAATGATGCAAGATGATGTAGAAATAAATACAGCTCAATCGAAGGAAAAGTTATCTAATTGGGGACTTACGTTGTCGGTAAAAAATGTTACTGCTTCTGGTTTAATACTTGTATGTACACAGTCAGGTGGAGAGCCAACAGGACAATTACAAACAGGAACAGAGTATCGGTTGATGGTTTTAGAAAATGAAGTTTGGAAAGATGTTCCTACTATAATAGAAAGTTTTGGATGGAACAGCTTAGCATATTTAATTCCACTAGAAGATAGTGTAGAACTTGAAATAAATTGGGAATGGTTGTATGGAAAGTTGCCTGTTGGAATTTACCGAATAGAAAAAGAATTTATAGATTTTAGAGAAACAGGAAAATATGATACAGCAGTATATGCAGTAGAGTTTGAAATCAAGGAAAATT
>CALASV010000112.1 GCA_937888895.1 uncultured Clostridia bacterium
ATCATAGAGATTTCCTTCTTGTTCTATTGTCGTTTCTAAATCATATTGTATCAACGAAGAAACATAAATACCATCATTCGTTCGAATAACTAACACCAATCTAAACCAAACCGAATTTATAGGTTTTTGAAATTTATTGTCAGCATCTATTTCAGGAACTTCTACAGGAAACTCGTTTATCATACCATTAGAAATGGTAACATTTTGACTTGATAAAATTCCCATTCCTTGACTATGATAACTAATTTTGCTTCTAACACATCTTTCATTTGCTGATATAAAGTTACATACAATGTTCCATTTCGATTGCTATACTCTGCATACATATTTCCTTTTGGCGAAAGTATATGATGCCTTAAAAAATCTTCTATAGAAGTTGCACTTCTACCTTGTATATTCTTTCCAAACAAAGCATTATGCCCTAGCACACGACTAATTACAAATAACTCTTTCTGTTTCTTAAAAGATAATTTATACTTTGTATCTATTCTGTCATACAACTCTTTGCAAAGTTGTTTTTCCCCTATCATTACATCTAACCAATACTGTTTTTCTTTTTGTGTTAAAATCTGTATTTTCCAACTTCCGAATGTAGAAAAAACATCTTTTGTATTTATGAAATAAGAAAGAATACATTGTCCTGATTTATCTATCACTTTCTGTTCTTTTATTTCAATATCCGTTTTTTCTTCCCATTCTTCTACTTGATGAACAAATCTTGTCTTCACATAAGTTCCATATCGGTCTGTATCATATACAATACTAAATTCCATTCCTTTAGAATCTATATACTTTATTTCTGTAATATCTGCATAATTAGGAATATTTTTTTTACATAATGGTGCAATGTAATATTCTTGTTGATAATTCCATACAATATACCATTTCTTTTGTTGTTTCATAGGAATAGAAAATGTCATATAACAATTATTTTCTTCTTCCTCATAAGTTTTATAAGGAATACAAAACTCCCAAAAATTTTTTCTATTTAAAATATCTTCTGTTACAATCCCTATATAATTACCTAAAATTTTTTTACATTTCGTATAGATTTGACATTCTTGTATTCCATTTTCATTATCAGCCACAGATTCATATAAAATTTCATTTTTTATCTGTTTCGTAAATAGAAATTCTTTTCTTTCACATCCTACGAATGCCACAATTCCATTCTCTTTATAAAAAGGAAGAATTGTTTTTCCATTAGAAAAATTAATAGTTTTTCCAAAAAGTGACCTTTTATCATAAAATTCTTCTTTATAACTATTTAATATTTCTAATTGTGAATTTCTTAAAAAACTTGCTTTTACTTTTCCATTTTCTTTATATATAGCACAAATACGATATTCTATATCAACATTCCATTCTTCCTCTACTAAAATAGAAGAAAAAGAAGGTTGTTTTACTTTTTTCCAATTTCCACTATTATCATACAAAGCGAAACATAAAATTTCATACGTTTCTTCTATTTTTATCCAAAATTCTTGTCCTTCCTGTCCTAAAAAAGAGGCTTCTATATAACCTATTGGTACAATATTTGTTATATCAATCACGATGTTTCACCCTTATCTATTTATTTTTACGCAATTTTCTTGGCAAAAATGTAATTATTCTACCAATTTTATAAGTAATGGATTTTCTAATTTCTAAAATTTCAAATAGAAACTGGTCTCTTTCTCTCTTAAAATTTTTATTTTCCTGTTCCAATTCTTCCATTCTTCTCTTTAAATTCTCATTATCATTTTCCAACTGCTGTAATTTTTCTAAGACTTCTCTCACATCTTCCTCTTCTTTCTTTTCATATAACAATAACTCTTGTTTTAATTGTTCTCCTAGCTTTCCTTCCGATAAATAATTTTCTACCAAACTTGCAAATATAGTATTTTGTGGAGTTATCCATATATTTTTCATTACCTTTGTGTTCCTCCAACAAGCCATAGAAAATATCTTATTTATGGAATAAGAACTATAATTTTTATCATTTAACATTTTCTGTATTATTGTACCAACTCCATTGTTATACCATTCTTCTATATTGATGCAACATCTTGTTACATCAAATTCTATTTCTCCTATTTGTTCTGCTTGCATCCAACTATGTTCCATAGAACAATCATAATATTTCCCAATGTCATCCATACAAATTGTTTCTGCTTGAGAACAAAACACATTAGAATACTCTGAAAATATCAACGGAGCTAATAAAGAAAAGGATTCTTTCGTATACCCTCTTTTTATTTGATATAATACTACACTTAAATTAGTTGATATCAATGACAACAATAGTTCTTTATATTGTTTTGATAATTGATGATATACAAATCGAATATCAAAATTCCTATACGATACATTATGTTTTTCTAATGAAAAAAGGAAAGCTATACTATATGCTACACTTTTATCTTCTACAAATAATAAAATCGGAATTGCATTTTCTTTTTTTACTGAAACAAAACCTATTGTTTCTAAAAAAGCTTTTCTATCCAAATGTATTTCTTTACAAAGTGACATTCTATAATACTTCATCCATAACTCAGATAGTGGTGCATCAAAATAAATTTCTGGTGGATATTCTTTATCCATACGAACAATTAAAGCACAATCTTTTATTCTGTCATACTCGTCTTGCCCAATCGGACTTTGTTTTCCTATCTTTTCTCTATTATTTATAAACTCCTCATATCCATAATTATAAACTAGAGGAAGTTCCTTATACTCTTTTGAAGATAATGCCATTTTTTCTGTATCTATGAAAAGTACCGAAGTATTATATTCCTCTATACTAGATGGTATGATATAAGCTCTCTCTGGTACATTCGGAACTGCTGCCAATGGCTTTCCTTCTAACTCTACTTCATATAACTTTGATAAATCACCAAGCACAATTGTATTCCATTGAAGATATATCAACTTACCAATACCTTTTAATTCTTCTATTGGTTTCTCATACAAAAATATTTCTACCAATTGTTCTTGATATTCTAATAATTTACTACAATGCTCTTTTTCTGTACCATTTGTAATGATATAAATACAATACCTACTATTTCTATTTTTATTTATTATTATGGAAGCAACCAATGTATAAATAGATGCTTTATGTTTTTCTTCACATACTATGGCAATATTGATTTTCTCCATCCATTTTTCCTTCTTTCTAAAAACGTTATGGTTCACTCCATTCCAATAACGAGCAAACATCCATCTAAAATATGCTTCACTCATAAATGTTTGCTTTATTATGCTACATTGTCTTACATTCTTAGCAATAAATACTAAGAACTAAGAGAAACATTACCATAAACTACTACTTTGTATATTTACTTACACTAGAAGAACGCTCTAATTTAATTCTGCTATACTCCACACCCGGAACATAATGAAACATAAAAGGAGCAAGCTTTAAAAATTTTCCTTTTGGAGTAAACGTAAATACATATCGATACTCCTCATTTTCCTTTATTTCATGCCCCGCCATTGTTAAACTATAAGAATCAATACATTTTCCTGCCTTAATCTCTTGCATATATTTAAATGTACGAATACCAAACAGTACCGAATTTTCTTTAAATCTTTTTAAGTTTGGAATCTTAATATAAAAAGATAATGTATAAGAAGTCGTTCCACTTCCCTCTATTTCAATCGGTCTAGACCATACTTGAGGTCGATAATCTCCTAGTACCTTTCTACAATCTTTTGCACAAATAGAACGATACCCTATATGCTCTAATACTCTATATTTTCCACATAAATGCGACCAATGATTTAACTGATTTTTATAAGCAGAATCCGAAACTAAATTCAAATGGCATTCTTTCTTTCCTACTGCCTTGCTATCTTTTGTCACTTGTAATAACCCATCAAAACAATCTTTATGAAAGTGAACTAATGCTACTCCTAATCCACCAAATGGATATTCTGGATTCATCGTATACTGTTTGGAATAAGTAATTGCTTTTAAATTATATTTTTCAATAGCATAATTATCAAAAATTTCCCATAATCCATTAATTTTATCTAATTCTATTCCCTGCAAACTTGGAGAAATATACGTAGTTCCTTTCGCATCCGTTACCATATTTGTTCCTTTAATTGTATTAATTACAATCATAGTATCTGGAAGTTTTTCCTGCATAAATGACATAAAACGGTCAAATGCATTTTTCCACATAATAATAAAATCTTCGGTATTATGCTCATAACTATATACAATTCCTAACTTATTCCAATCAATAATGTCTTTCTCTTTCAATTTAAACAAGCGATTGACTACATATTCACTTCCATAAGCTCGTGCACCATATCTTGCATCAGCATAAAAATCCATCAATAAGATATCTGGTTGTTTACTTTCTAACGTCTTTAAAATAGGCTTTTCCAACTCATAATACCAATGTTCCATCTGATTATCATTTAGTCCAGATTGTATTAATTTATGATAATTATAGGTAACAGGTTCACTCAT
>CALASV010000113.1 GCA_937888895.1 uncultured Clostridia bacterium
CTTTCTTAAACTTTGGATGGAACTTCTCAAATTACCAAGTTTTTTTATTTCTTCATTTTTAGATTCCTTACTAGGTAAAAGTCCTTTATTATTTATAACAAAATTAATTAATTCATTAAAAATTGTAATACCTCCAAATGGTAATATTATAACTCTTGATATATTCCATTTAAAAAATAATGCCGATAATATATGTCCTAATTCATGTACACAAATAATAAAAGTATATAAAATAAACAAAAACTCGGAAAGGAATTCATATTCCCTCCGAGTTTTTAACTTTCTTATTCAATACTTATAAATTTTCATTGATAAACCATACTATTTTTTTATTCTAAACTAACCAAGTTTTGCAATTTGGTCAATTCCCATAGAAAGAATCACAGCACCTGCCTCTGTCTTCAATCCATGTTTTTTATTGATAGTTTCCATAATAGTATTTCGTAAATTAGTTGGAACTACCATTGCAATAATTTCTTTTTCTTCTTGCATCAGATTTTCATAAATATTTTCTAATTCCTCTGGTCCAGTAAAACGGGAACGAATAATCGTACCACCTCTAGCACCAGCAGCTCTTGCTGTATTCATTACTTCATCTGTATTTCCTTGATTCACCATAACTACAACCAAACTATTTGCTACATTGGAATCCATCTGCGTTCCTCCCATTCTACCACTTTCCATGGCATGTCGTTTTAATACTGTTGTTACTACATTATTCAATCCTGTCAATGGTATGCTAAATACGATTCCCTTTTCTCTTATATTTCTTAATTTATCAGACAATCGTTCCATCAATCGTTCTGCTGTTTCTGCTGCTGCCAAACTAAAAATAACATCTTTTTCTGCTGAACCAATACCTAACACATCTAATAAATCCGAGGAGGCTGTTCCTACTCCGACACTATGAAAATTAAAATATACAAAATGAGATTCATAAAACTGCGTTAAGCCATTGCCTTGACCTCGTTCTACAAAACTTACAATTAGTTTCATTTCTCCTATTTTACCCATCGAAGTTACCCTCCTTTCTATACTTCATCAAAGAATACAATACTGTCTTCGATTTCTTCCAAAGAAACTTGTCTGTGCTTGATTAACTTCTTCTTTAACTTACTATAAAGACCTAATAACTGAATTGTACAAAGTGGTGTCATTGCTACCATCGCAACAATACCAAAAGCATCTGTTAAAATATTTCCACCAACACCTTCACAAGCTCCCATTGCTAATGGAAGAAGAAATGTTGTTGTCATTGGACCACTCGCTACACCACCAGAGTCAAATGCAATACCAGTAAAAATTTGTGGTACAAAAAAAGTCATAATTAAAGAAAGGGCATATCCTGGTACAAGAAAATATAAAATATTTAAACCTGTTAAAATACGAAGCATTGCTAATCCAACCGATAATGCAATACCAATGGATAATGCTGTTCCCATTGACTTTTGACTAATCGAACCATTTGTCACTTCTTCTACTTGCTTTGTGAGTACTCGAACAGCTGGTTCTGCTTTTACGATATAATAACCAATCAATGCACCAATTGGAACAAGCAGAAATTCCATTTCACTAGAAGCAATTGTTTGACCAATAAATTGTCCAGCTGGCATAAATCCTACATTTACTCCTGTCAAAAACATCACTAAACCAATATAAGTATAAAGCAATCCAAGTATAATTCTAAGTATTTGATGTCTATGAAATCTTCTTGAAATTGCTTGAAATATAAAAAACATAATGACAATAGGTATAATTGCTACTGCTACTTCTTCTGCATAAATAGGGAATGCTTTTAAGAATTCATTTGCAACGGATTGTGTTGTTGCAAGTTCTTTCATAGAAACTGGTGTATATGCCGCATCTTGTGGTCTATAATAAATACCAAGTAACATTACTGCAAGAATTGGACCCACACTGCAAAGAGCTGTCAAACCAAAGCTGTCTGTACTAGAATTTTTATCGGTTCGTATCGATGCCATACCAATACCAAGCGCCATAATAAAAGGAACGGTTACTGGTCCTGTCGTTACACCACCAGAGTCAAACGAAACTGGAACAAAATTTTTAGGAATAATAAAAGCTAAAATAAAAACAATAATATAGAAAAATACAAGCATATAGGATAAAGGAATTCTTTTTCGAATTCGTATTTGAGCAAGCATAAGAAATAATCCTACCCCTACTGCTACTGTCAATATCAATACCATATTTGGAATGGATGGTACTTGTTGTGCTAATACTGTTAAATCTGGCTCTGCAATTGTAACAATAATACCAAGAACAAAACAAATCAAAATTGGTATTGCTTGATTTTTAATTTTGCTTAAAAAAATACCAACACCTTCACCCATTGGAATCATAGACATATCTACACCTAATGTAAATAACCCCATTCCAAAAATTAGTGACAAAGCACCAAAGAAAAATAACGTCCAAGTTCCGGGCGTCAATGGTGCTATACTAATACTCAATAACAAAACAATTACTGTAATTGGTAATACTGCTGTTATCGATTCGTACACTTTTTCTTCTAATAACTTATTAGAACATACAAAAGTAACAGTTTATGAAACTCTTATAGGATTTTCATTAGGAACAGTTATGGGATTCATTATTGCTATAATTCTCTGGTGGTCTAAATTCATAGCTA
>CALASV010000114.1 GCA_937888895.1 uncultured Clostridia bacterium
CATTGACACAAAAACGAATTGCTTTTTCACCTGCTTGTAACATAGGAGTTACCTTCATAGTAGAATTACCCCATTGATATGTTGCTGTAAAGCCATTTTGTAAATCACCACTTGGTATACTTTCTATATGTATTGCATTAGAAAGCTGTTCTACTTTTAAATATCTACCAATTTTCCAAGCATCGGTAGAACTTCTATCCAATGTAACAACAGATAACCCTGCTGATTTCTTGTTATCTATATATTCTATACCAGTTTCTTTGTCTATATAAGAAATCAAACATCCTGTCATACTAGAAAATTCTGCTCGAACAAATTCATTTTCTAATATATAGTTATCAAATGGATATTCACTTCTCTTTGCAGGCTGACGATACACAAGATAAGAAGTAGCTTTGGCTTCGCTCATAATTACAGTTGTATAGCCCATTGATGGAACTTCAGCTTCTACTAATATACGAAGAAATTGATGGTCCCAATACCACTGATATTGATTATCTATCATTTGATGACGAAGTACATTTCCATTCATATCCTTAAATTGAACACGTCGTACATCACCAACCCAATCCCACACAGTAAGTTCGGTCACTGATTTACGTGTCGTTGTTGTTGGATTAAAAATATGAAAAATTCGAACTTTACCACATCCACGTTCTGGATTTGGAACACCATTATTAAATCCTACATTAAATGCCATTCCTTGTGGATTTCCTAGTCCTATATTTGCTCCCATATTAAATCCACCACCAGCACCTTCTGATTGAGTGAGTCCAATCTCTGCATCTGTTTCAATGGAAGAAGTATCAATCATAGAAGCAATCCTTGTAGTAGCTTTTCCATACTGTGTTTGAGCATAAGCCATAGCTCTAGAAAACTGTGCCATCGCATTTTCACGAGAATCTTGCACACAAGAACCTGTAATAATATCATGGAAATGATTATACAAAACATTTTGCCATGCTTGTTCATGTTTTTCTTTCTTATAAGATGTCCCAGCAAATGCCATCCATTTTTCAGCATCTGTTAAAATTGCTTCTGATTTTCGATTTCCACGTTTCATACGTGTCTGTGTTGTATAACATCCTGTCGCAAAATAATTTAATTCATGGTCAATCACTGGTAATTGTTCACGTACACTCTCTGCTTCTTTAAAAAATTCTCGAAATGTGCCGAACTTCATCGTTGGCCAAATTGGCCACTTCATCATATCAATTGCATTTTCAATATCTCGCCTTGTAGGTCCACCGCCATGGTCACCAACACCATATACAACTAAACCTGTTTTAAAACCTGCACAAGTTTTCGAAATATCAATTAAACCAAATCCAACTTTTGGTACAATGGCAGAATTATACCAATACTGCTCTCGGTAAACTAACAGTTCTTTTCCAGATGGAGCTTTCCAACGATATAATGATTGGTCTCCATCTAATGCACGACAATGGTACATATATTTTAAACCACCAAAAGCATCTAATTCTGGAATATTTGCATTATGACCAAACGTATCTGGTGAAAAATCAATTTCCAATTTATCTGCATCAATCCCCCAATGCTCCGATAAATAATGTTTTGTATACTGAATATGACGAAGTAACGATTCCGTATTTGGCATATTTTTGTCTGTTTCTACCCACGCAGAAGCCGTCACTTCCCAACGACCTTCTTTGATTCTTTCTTGAATTTCTTCCTTCATCTCTTCATCATATTCTTCTACTATTTTATATACCGAAGCTTGAGACTGCGAAAAACAAAAATCAGGATACTGCTTCATTAAATTTAAAACAGTTCGAAATGTAGATAAAGTAATCGCTACTGTCTCATGGTACGACCACATCCAGTCCATATCAATATGAGCATGACCTGCCAAAATCAATTTATATTCTTTCGCAACTTTCGCACATGGCATGAGCATTTGTTCTGCTTCATTACATACACTTGCAGTCAATACACCATCTGCTACCAACTTTTCTAACAGATAATCCAATGCCGTTTTAATACATGCATCAAATTTATAATCATTTACTTCATTCAAACGAATCGCAAATTCTAATTCACTCAAGATTCGTTTATTCTGTTTATTTGGAACTGTAATATGCATTTTTTCTTCTATCGACATACCAAAACTTTCTTCATAATGGTAATGCTCTCGATTGCCACCAATGGACGTTTTCAGTTTGATAAAATCCGGCCAAAAATTCATGCAGATTCCTCCTTTTATTATTCTTAAAAAAATAACCTCTTCTTTGTAGATAGCATTCAAACACGCTCTCATATCTACAAAGAGAGAGGCTATAACTAAATCAAATAAAAACAAACCCTTTCACTTGATTATTAGATAATACAATTTACTTTCTGTCCATTTGGTAACTCAAAATGAGTATCTGCATAAGAGAATGTAGCTTTCATACCTTCTGGAATAGCAATTTCAAAGGAAACACCCTGTTCTGTTTTTTCCCAAGCGACAGAAATTTCCCCTTTTGGTGTTACAATGCTTCCTTTTGCAAATGGAAGTTTTTCTGGAATCAGAGGTTTGATTTCTACTTTTTCATATCCAGCCGAATCCTTTGCTTGACGGATTCCCAAAAATCCAATGAAGAACTGACGAACCACTCCACCAAACATTGGATGACATAACGATTCCGAGCCAATCCAATCTTCCCAAATAGTAGTTGCTCCATGGCGTTTCATATGTAAGAAAGATCCTAATTGTTCGCTTTCTAACAGTTTTAAAAGTACATCTGCATAACCATATTCTATAAGCATTTCTGTTAAAATATCAGTTGCTAAGAAACCAGTATCAAAATGACCCATGGTATCATATTTTTTAGCTAATGCACTCATATGAGCTTCTAATTCCTCTGCTTTTACTAAACCTGCCCACACAGCATAAGCATCTGCCCCTTGTACACCTTCACAATAGTGTCCTGTTTTCTCATCAAAATAGTTACGTCGAATCGTACCACTTGTAAAGTCTGCCAAAGCTAAATACTTCTTTGCATCTTCTTCCATTTCCAATGCAATTGCCATTTCAGCTAACAGGCGTAAACTCTTTACGAAATAACAAGTATTGACATAAGGTTCTGGAATTACTGTTTTTTCCAAAGTCAGCCAATCGCCTAAGCACCATCCACCTTCTTCTTCTCTTACAACAAGACCATTGTAGCTATGTGCTATCAAATATTGCATCCAAAGTCGAATTGGTTCATAACAAGTTTTTAGTATTTCTTTGTCACCAAATTGTTTATAAAATGCATAAGGTACGAATACAATGGCACAGCCCCAGCCTCCTGGACCACCACCACCACCCATAAGTGGTGCTGTATGTTGTACATGACCTCCTACTTTATCTTGACAATCTAAAATATCGCGAATCCATTTACGATAAAATTCTTTACTGTCCATCACCATCATAACGGTAGGAGCACAAATTTGACCATCACCCGTATAACCTAAACGTTCCCGATGAGGACAATCGGAAG
>CALASV010000115.1 GCA_937888895.1 uncultured Clostridia bacterium
CCGGTACAATTCCAGCTAATGCAAATGGATCCCCTTCATTTACAGAAAGCACCTCTGCTACTCCATCCGTATTTGGATAATAACTAAAACCTAATAAATATTTTTTTGTTAATACAGGCTGAATCGTTGTTGTATTTGTTTCTCCATTTCTCTCATAAACAACTTCTATTGGAGTGGCATCTACTTTATTATATAAAAAATAAGAATCTACTTCTCGTCCAATAGAAACCGAGTCTCCACCAATTTTTTTAATCATATCCCCTTTTTGCAAACCTGCTTTTTCTGCTGGTGCACCTGCAATAACAGATTCTACCGTTGGTGCATCATATCCTACAAATCCAATAACAAATAAAGAAAGAGCGAATGCTAAAAGAAAATTAAAAAAAGGACCAGCAAAAATGACAGAAAAGCGTTGCCATACTCCTTTTGAGTAAAATGCATTTTCCTCTCCTGAATTTTGCTCTGTATCTTCTCCTACCATTTGGCACATACCACCAAATGGCAATGCTTTAATGGAATATTTTGTTTCTCCTTTTGTAATTCCAATAATGGTTGGTCCAAGACCAATCGAAAATTCTACTACACCAATCCCATTTGCTTTTGCTAATAAAAAATGTCCTAGCTCATGAATAATGATAATAATACTAAATACTAAAATCGATATAACAATACTCATATAATCCCTTTCTAATGCTTTGCACTCATTTCGAGTACATCATACTCTATAAAATTTATGATATTATTTAAAAAAAGATGTTGATTACTATTCACACGTTATCAAATCACTTGCTGATTTGATAACGACCAAAGAGTAAATAAGCCAAAAATCTGCTCCATCGCTGAAAGCGATTTTAAATGGAGCAGATTCAGTTATGTTCACTTGTACCAAGTGAACATAACTGATGTTGATAAATCATTTGTTCTGTTCTCAAAATATCTTCCAATGATGGATTTTGAATTATTTGATGTCTATCCATTTCTTTACGAATTTGTTCTACAATGTCCGTGTATCCAATTTTTCTTTGTAGAAAAGCAGATACTGCCCATTCATTAGTTGCATTATAAACAGTTGGCATTGTTCCACCAATTTCTAATGCCTCATACGCCATCGAAAGTGCAGGAAAAGTTTCCGTATTTGGTGGATAAAATTCTAAAGAACGCACTTTATAAAAATCTAATCGTTCTGCTGTTGCTCCTTTTCGTTCTGGATAATACAACGCATATTGAATTGGTAATTTCATATCAGGCACACCAAGTTGTGCAATCACTGCACCATCTTCATATTCAATCATCGAATGCACAATACTTTGTGGATGCACGACTACTTGAATATCTTTTGCCTCCACATCAAATAACCATTTTGCTTCGATTACTTCTAGTCCTTTATTTACTAAAGTAGAGGAGTCAATCGTAATTTTTCGTCCCATTGACCAATTTGGATGTTTTAGAGCATCCTCCACTTGTACATTCTTTAATTCTTCCTTTGTTTTATTACGGAATGGTCCACCAGAAGCTGTTAATAAAATTTTATGCACTTTATTTCCTGCATTTCCTTGTAACGATTGAAAAATAGCAGAATGTTCACTATCTACAGGCAAAATAGAAACTCCTTTTTCTTTTGCCAACGGCATAATTAAATGTCCTGCTGTCACTAATGTTTCTTTATTTGCTAATGCAATATGTTTTCTGGCCTTAATTGCTTCTATTGTTGGACGAATACCAATCATACCAACAAACGCTGTCACTACCATATCAGCCTCTGCAATTGTAGCACAAGCAAGCAAACCTTCCATTCCAGCCATTACTTCTATAGAAATAGATTCTTTTTTTACTATCTCTGCTAATTCCTTTGCTTTCTTTTCATCATACACACAAACTAACTTTGGATGAAATTCCCTAATTTGTTCTAAAAGCAATGCAATATTTCTTCCTGCTGCCAATGCCTCTACTACAATATCTTGATTTTTTCTAACTACATCTAATGTCTGCGTTCCAATCGAACCCGTAGACCCTAAAATAGAAATATGTCTCATACTCATCTATTCCTTTTGCAAAATATTATTTTAATACAAAATATTTAATTATAATTGAAGCAAATAAAACACAATTGGTGCTACAAAAATAACACTATCAAAACGGTCTAATACTCCACCATGCCCAGGAATTAATGTTCCATAATCTTTGATTTCATTATTACGCTTCATTGCAGACGCTGCTAAATCTCCTATTTGAGCAATAATTGAACCACATCCACATACAATAGCATATTGCAATAAAGAACCATTCTGACCAAACCATGTATTCATTACCACACAATAAAGGACAGCAAGTAAAGCAGCTCCTACAACACCACCAATACAACCTTCCCATGTTTTTTTCGGACTCAATACAGGAAATGCCTTATGTTTTCCAAATAACATACCAGCACAATACGCACAAGTATCTGAACCCCATGCTGCTATAAAAATAAGCCACACATCATAAGCACCCTCTGACAACATCCTCACTTGATATAAATAAGACAATAAAAAACCAGCATAAAAAAATCCAAAAAATAAATATAAAATCTTTTCAATTGGATACTTTGGAAATGCTACTACATAAATTACCATTGCACATAATAAAAAAAACACAAAAAGAGGCAAAAGTTTCTCTGTTTTATCAATCACTCCATAAGAAAGGAAAACCATAATATATCCTAAAACTGCTAATGGCGTTTTATTGATTTTTGCCATCTTCATAAACTCTGTCATGCCAATGATAGAAAGTGTCAAAGTAACAAAATACAGAAGATTTCCTCCTGTAATAACAAAAAAGAGCATCAAAACCACTAATATAATACCACTAATCAGTCTGGTTTTAAACATTGGTTACGCCTCCATATCTTCGTTCTCTTGTATTATAATAAGCAATTGCATCAATCAAATCGTCCTTAGAAAAATCTGGCCAAAGCACTTCTGGGAAATAAAATTCTGTATATGCCAATTGCCATAACAAAAAATTAGAAATTCTTTGTTCTCCACTTGTTCGTATCATCAAATCTGGGTCTGGAATCCCCTTCGTATCTAAATAAGAAGCAAATGTTTCTTCTGTAATTTCCTCTTCTGTCCATATTCCATCTTTTATATCTTTTGATAACTGTCTGATTGCTCGAAGCAATTCATCCCTACCACCATAATTTAATGCTATTTGAAACCGTAAACCGGTATTATTTTCTGATTCTCTTTCCAAATTTTTAATACTTTCTTGTAAATCCTTATCTAATTTAGAAATATCACCAATTACTTTCACTCTCATTTTATTTTTCGATGCTTGTCTGATACAATCTTTCATATAACTTCTTAACAAATTCATTAATGTTGATATTTCATCTTCTGGTCTACTCCAATTTTCTGTGGAAAATGCATATACTGTCAAATATTTCACTCCAAGATGATATGCTTCTTCACAAACCATTTCTACTGTTTTCGCACCTTGTCTATGCCCCATATTTCTTGGCAATCCTCTTTTTTTTGCCCAACGACCATTGCCATCCATAATAATCGCTATATGTTCTGGAATTTTCCAATCTGGATTTAACTTTTTTCCCATAATGTTCATCCTTTCATAAGGAAATGGACGCTTCCAACTATTGAAAGCGGAAACGTCCACTGTATATTATACTGTCATAACCTCAGATACCTTAGCATCCGTGCACTTATCAATATCTGCAATAAACTTAGGTCTAAAATCACCATCACCATCAGAGTAAAATCCTAAAATTCCACTATGACCTAAATTGCCATAGCTTTGCATCATATGAAGCATACTCATAAAATGGTCTACCCATCGCTCTTCCATCTCACAAGTGATAGTAAAAGTCTT
>CALASV010000116.1 GCA_937888895.1 uncultured Clostridia bacterium
ATACTTCATACGTAGCTGTTGGAATATTATATTTTTTCATTAAATCTTTGGAAAATGCTTTAGAACCTTCCAAAATTGCTGCATTTTTTCTAGGTCCAAATACTTTTAATCCTCTTGCTTCAAATACATCTACTACACCAGCTACTAAAGGGTCATCCATACCAATGATAGTTAAATCAATCTGTTTTTCTTCGACAAAATCTGCTAATTTTTCTAATTCCATTGCTCCAATTGGAACACATTCTGCAATTTGTGCAATTCCTGCATTTCCAGGAGCACAATAAATTTTTTCTACCTTTTTACTCTGTGCAATTTTCCAAACAATAGCGTGTTCTCTACCACCACTACCTACTACTAAAATCTTCATTTTTATGTATCCTCCATTTTATAAAATTTTAGTCATAAACTATGTATCTTTTCACATTTGAATATATAAATATACCATATTTGGCTATTATTCTTATTTACTTTATCCAAGCTTTTCCATCTTCTATTACAACATTCCCATTTGCAATCGCATCAATTGCTTTCGGAAGAATCTCCCATTCAGCCTCTACCATAACTCTCTTTTGTAAAACTTCTGGAGTATCTCCCTTTTGTACACAAACTGCCTTTTGTAACAAAATTGGACCTGTATCTGTTCCTTCATCTACAAAATGCACGGTTGCACCTGTCACTTTTGTTCCACGCTCTAATACTGCCTCATGCACCTTCAATCCATAGTACCCTGTACCACAAAACGAAGGAATTAATGATGGATGAATGTTAATTAAACGATTTCGATATTCCTTAATTAACATAGGTGGAATAATGACTAAATAGCCTGCTAATACTACCAAATCTGGATTATATTTTTTTACACCGAAAAGTAATGCTTCATTAAACAATTCTCTTGTTTCAAACTGCTTTGGTGAAATACATTCTGCTGCAATTCCAGCTTGTTTTGCTCGTTCTAGTGCATACGCATTTGCATTATTACTAATAACAGCAACTATGTTTGTATTTGTTACAACACCATCGTTGATTTTATCAATAATCGCTTGTAAATTGGTACCACCACCACTGACTAATACTACAATATTTAACACATTTTTTCCTCCTGACTTCCTAAATAAGTAATTTTAGATATTCGACTCTTAGTAAATGAAAAAAGAAGCGAAAACTATGCAAAAATTACTTTTTGTGTTTTCGCCTCTATCATACCATATTTTTTTGTTTTTTCCTATAAAAAAATGCGAGATAAATATTAATTTCACAAATAAGTATTACTTATGTTGCTATCTTATTCTTCTTCTCCAATACATTCTAATTTGCTAACACTAACTTCATAAGCAACTCTACGCTCAAACTCATTTTCAGAAATCTTTTTCTGGTATTCTCTGCTTTGGATTCTACCCCAAATCTGAATATGTTCTCCTACTTGGAATCCTTCTGCAAATCTAGCATTTCTTCCCCAGCAAATACATGGAATATAATCGGATTTTCCATAAGGACGATTTACTGCTAAAAGCACATCTGCAATTTCTCTACCAAGAGGTGTTTTTCTATAAATTGGTGCTTTGCAAACATAACCATCTAGAAAAATATAATTTGGACGAACTTCGCCTGTTGCTTCCTCTACAATACTAATTTCTCTTGCAAATACGGAAAGCACTAAACGATTTTTACTTTCTTCATGGCGATTATAAGAACGGAACTGACCATTGATTACTGCATACATACCTATATAATCTTTCTTTACATCAATTAAACGCTCTGACACCATAATTGGAATAATATCATTTGATTCACTCAAACGACCTACGGAAATTTCCATTACATAAAATCCTTCACCAAATACATCATGGCTAAATGTAAAACCTCCTAAAATTTCTCCGGCGATTGTCACCTGATTGTTATCAAAAACCTTATCTGTCATATTGTAAATACTCCCTTCATTTTATCCAGTATTTTTATCTTTATATAGTTCATTGTATAACATTTTTTTAATTTACAAAATATGTAAATTTCATTTTTCCCACTTTTTTAATTCTCTTTTTTGATAATATTCGACCAAAAATGTACTTGCCCTTTATAATCGGAGAATCCTTGATTATTTTATCAAGTTGTGCTATTATCAGTCAAGCAGATATTCATAATCTGTTTTACTGTTTATTTACTATACTATAGTTTATTTTATCGGAAAAAATTCTCGTTTTCATAAGTAGAAAATTAAAAAATGAGACTAAAAAACTAAAAATAACTATTCTAATTTCTACATTTCATTGATTACACTATAATTAATATTAAAATTTGGAGGAATTATATGAAAACAAAATGCGAAACGATTCGTAATATTGCTATTATTGCCCATGTTGACCATGGAAAAACCACTCTAGTTGATGAATTATTAAAACAAAGTGGTACATTTCGTCAAAATCAAGAAGTAGCAGAGCGTGTTATGGACTCTAATGATATTGAACGAGAACGAGGTATTACTATTCTTGCCAAAAATACTGCTGTTTATTATAAAGGAGTAAAAATCAATATTATTGATACTCCGGGACACGCAGATTTTGGTGGCGAAGTAGAACGTGTTTTAAAAATGGTAAATGGTGTTATTCTGGTCGTAGACGCTTTTGAAGGTGCCATGCCACAGACCAAATTTGTATTGCAGAAAGCCCTGGAATTAGGATTGCCGGTAATTGTATGTATTAACAAGATTGACCGTCCGGAAGCAAGACCTTCCGAGGTAATCGATGAAATTCTGGAATTATTCCTGGATTTAGATGCCAGCGAAGAACAGTTAGACTGTCCTTTCG